>JAGHBW010000245.1 GCA_021160765.1 Thermoplasmata archaeon | reverse complement strand
AGTGAGGGCCTTAACAGACGTCATGATAATCCTTGACTCAAGGGAGTGGACCGGTGCAGGGGATCTACTGGAGAACCCGCTGGAGGATTCCATAAGGATCGCCTCAAGTGCGATAAGGACTCTCCTTTTGGCGCGCAATCGGGTGGGGTTGGTGATAATAGGGGACAGCGTAAGATACGTGAGGCCCTCGGGGGGTGAGAAGCATTTCTTATATCTCCTTCACGAGCTTGCCGCCGTAAGTCCCCAGGGACAGGTGCCACTGCTTAAGGCCCTGAAGGTATCATCAAAGTATTTTACCCCCTCCTCCCCACTCATACTCATCTCCCCTCTAAGTGAGGGCCTGGATGCCAAAGAGGCCCTGGAGTACCTCATCTCACTGGGCCATCCCCTGACTGTGATCTCACCGGATCCCCTGGAGAGGGAGGCCAGGATACTCGGTGTGAAGCCTCCCAGATACTATTTAAAGAAAATAGAGAGGTCTTTAGTCCTCTCCACCCTATCCCAGACAGGTGCAAAGGTTGTGGATGTGCCCCCATCCCCCGACATAGCCGGATTGCTTAAGGAGGTGATGGGGTGAGGGGAGAGACCGTTTTCTATCTATGCGTTCTATCCGCATCCCTCTTTCTCCTCCCGGCATCAAGAGAGCTTCTTGGTCTGACCTTTGCGGCAGCCTCAGTTCTTCTCATATTTCTTGGTTATCTTACAGCGCTTTTCATAGACGATAAAACGTATATGAAAATCCATGGGAGAAAGGAGTTGCTCTTCTTCCTCACCTCCATAGTATTGCTCGTCACCCTTCTCATCATCCTCCTGTTCAACTTCCAGCGCTCCCCAGGGTCCGTCCTCAACATAGTCATGGGAGGGGTGGGAATCAGACCCTTCTCCATCTCCCTCCTTGTAATACTCTCCCTGATAATAGGCGCCTCCGCAGGGGTCTCAGATAGAGAAGGGAGAAGGGAAGCGCTCTCCCGTTCACTTTTCGCCTTCCTCCCCATCATAGTTATATCGCACCTTGCCACCGAAGCGAGCGTTAGCCACAACGGTGTCATCCTTGAAGGTGCACTTGGTGTTATCCTTTTACTCTCTTTTGAGATGGCGTGGAGGGGGGAGGGGGGAAGAGCGGAGACGCTTTACACCCTTGAAAACGGTCTCCTGGCGCTTCTCACCCTTGGGATATCCTATATCCTCTGGCTCTGGGTGATTGATGGCTTCTATACCTCACGGGGCTTCCCCGGCCTCTTTATATCTGCCGCAATCTCTACAATCGCTGTGGGGGCCTTTTTATATATTTTCTGGAAGGTGCTGAAGAAGGTGTGATTTTTAAATACATCCTCTCTCATACCTGTAACCATGGCACTACCGTTCAAACTCACCAAAAATATGATTGTGCTGCTTGTGGTTATTGGGATCATCGTCGCCTCCATAATGGTGGTTCTTCTCTGGGGGAGGGGAGAGATAAAAGACATACATATGAGCAAACCCCTCCACACAGATTTTGACGCTGACGGGGTGAACGATGGTATATCCTTCTCCGTCTTTGCCACTGCACCCGGTGTCCAGAAGGTATCTGGAGGAGGGAAGTATACCATCTACTATCAGGGGAACAAGGTCTACTCGGGGGATTTCAAGTTCATAGAGGGGAGGGACACGGCAGAGGTGAAGGTGAGGTATGAGAGGTTTGTGGAGGGGAACGGCCAGTACACCGTTGAGGTGAGCGCTGGAGGAAGGAAGACCTCCGATACTGTAAATGTGGGTTTTGTTGTGGAGGCACTAAACTCAAGCGTCTCTGTTGTTTACGACGGAAGTTCGTACAAGATACGCGTGCTGGTTATCCCCGTGAAGGAGGACGGCAGCAACCTGCAGGACACCCCCATAAAATCCTCTGTGAGGTTCACAGTTAAAGACCCGCGCGGAAACCCAGAGATATATACGGTGGAGAAGAGAAGCTTCCCGGGCGGTGTTTACGTCTCCCACAATTTCAACATAACAGAGAAGGGGAACTACACCTTTAAGATAGAATGGACCAACGGGGCGGTTATGGAGAGCTCCCAGTGGAAGAGCGTTGAGTCCTTCAGGAAACAGTACATTGACAGGCCGCCAAAGGCTGTTCTGAATGTACCCTCCCACATATCCCTGGGGGCGGACCTTTCAGAGACTGTGACGCTGGATGGCAGCTCCTCCACGGACGATGGTACAATAACCATGTACTCCTTCTCCGTTGTTGGTCCAGGCACTGATTGGTCATACTGGGAGTCTCAGGGAATGGAGAGCGATGGGGAGGACAACGACAAGGATGGGGAGACGGATGAGGCTGGAGAGGCCCCCGATGCTCAGTTTGATGGAAAGACCACATTCACATTCACTGCGCCCGGGGAGTACACCATAACACTTTATGTCCAGGATGATAATCCATATTTCCCCGGGGGAAATACAACAGCGGTCTCTGTTGAGGTCACCGTGCGCTGAGGGTAGTTTTATATACGGGAATGGGATAAGTTGAAAACCGCCCTGTGGGCCAGTGGTCTAGGTGGTTATGACGTCGCCTTGACACGGCGGAGGTCGCCGGTTCAAATCCGGCCTGGCCCACCATTCATTGTTTTATAAGAAACGGAGATTAACGT
>JAGHBW010000174.1 GCA_021160765.1 Thermoplasmata archaeon | reverse complement strand
TCATCGTACAGGGATAGGGATTGGGATATTAAAACATCCGCCAGGTTGGGAAAAGGATAATATGTATTACGCCTTCTGCACGCTGTTTAAATGTACATTCCTGAAAACTACCATGAGGTAATAAAGGGTTATAGGTTGAGAAGGAATCTAATTCTTATCCTAAACACCGCAATCGTTCTAACGGTCATCTTAATTTTCATGATGAGTTTTCCCCCGGGGGTTTCTGGAAGGCTCTTTATAATAACCTGCCCAAACTGCGGCGTAAAGGGGGAAGTGTGATTCTGGGGGGAGCTAAGCAGCTGTTAACAGGTAAGTTGACTGCTGCACATAATACATCAACACCCTTTTTATATAAGGATACCATTTAACTATGGTGATTAAATGGTGGGTTTTACCTTTGTTCTGGTTGATGAGCCATCGCTTAAAGACCTCAAAAACCTGGAGCTGGCAATGCTGAAGTTCTTGAGGTACATTGGATATATCCCTGAGGAGAACCCCAAAAATCTTGGATACAGGCTACTTATGGAATGTTTTCTGGCACATCCGAACAGAGCATTCACGGTGGATGAGTTACTTGACCTACTCTCCACAAACCGTCCTACCCTTTACAACTACCTCAACAAGTTAAAAGGATACGAGGTTCTGGACGAGCTTCAGGTGGAGGTGGAGGGGCTTCCAGAAGAATCAGCTGGAAGGAGGACAAGGAAGGCCTACAAACTGAAGTTTGAGGACTTCAGGATGGCCTTTAACATCACACTGAAGAAGGCAGAGGCAGTTCTAGAGGTGTATCAGCAGGATCTGGAGCATCTATCTAGGCTTCTTAAGGAGAGGTATTGATCTCTTAAGGATCTCAGCGTGGTCAAAAGCCAGAGGTGGCAAATCCTTGAGGGGAAAGAACCTGGCTTCTGAGGCGTCATCACCCCCTTTTATCTCTCCTCCCCGAACCTCAAGCAAAAATACGGCGGAAATGGTATGCCCCCGGGGATCTCTGTCTGGTTTATCAGCAAAGCCGATGAACCTTTTCACAGAACAATCAAGCCCTGTCTCCTCCTTAACCTCCCTTATGACCGCCTCCTCAAGCCTCTCCCCGTAATTGACGAAGCCCCCGGGGAGGGCCCACATGCCGCGGAAAGGATCATTCGCTCTTCTGACCAGAAGAACCTCCTTCCCCTTTACAACAACCCCATCCACTGTGAGGGATGGGGCCGGTCCATAGGCCAGTATCCTCCTCACAGCATCTTTAACCCTGCAGAATTCGTTAATGATTCTCTCCCCCTCCTCTGTGACCTCAACCCCCCCGGGACCTCCTCTTTTTATTTTGACTAGTGGGGGGTTGAGAGCAGCCATTCTTTTCACAATCTCCCAGGTGTAGCGGTAGCTCATGGAAAGTTCCTTAGCGGCGGATGAGATTGAACCGGTTCTCTTCAAGGATTTGAGAAGTTCTATCCTACCCACACCTATCTCCAGACCATCAACATTGAGCCATATCTTGCCCTCGTACTTCAAGGGAGCCACCTTTAACGTATGTGGTCAAGGGCGAAGGAGCCCCTAAGATCAAAGGTCTTATCAGTGAAGACGTAATCAATCCAGGCCCTTGACAGGACATCTCCCCCACCCTCCACCCTGAGCTGATATTTCTGTTCGGAAACCCTGAATTCTATGAAACCGCTCATAACGTGTTTCAGTGTCTGAATAACTGCGGGTTCGTGCATTCCCTGGTCCACCACATATATCGCCACAGCGTTCATCATCTTGTTCCTGGCGTTTAGTGTCTGGAAAAAGCGGAATATACGCATGGGTTCCACATATGCCAGAAGGGTTGATGCGCTGTACATAACAAGCCTGTGATATGGATAGCTCTGAATATCCTTCTGAATGGAATAGATGGCATCTTTTATTCCGTCAAGATTGGTTGGGCCGTCCACATAGATTGTATTCGGGTCGTTCTCTTCAAGACCCATGGGTTTGGAGTAGATGTCCACGTACTTCAGAAGCCCTTTCTCCTCGTAGGACTCAATCTTTGGCAGTATGTGTCTAAGCATCTCCCTTATCTCAGCAGGGGTGTGCTGTGTGGTAATGTATATTGCAGGAATGCCCCTTTTAAGCCCCTCAGCCACAAAGATGTTAATAAAGGTCTTTCTTCCGGAGTAGGCCGGCCCGTAGAGTATGAAATTGGAATTGAAGGGAAGCCCACCCAGCATAAGATCGTCAAACCTTCTGATTCCAGTTCTGCATTTAGACAGGGCCTTCTGCCTCTCCACCTCCTCCTCCAGCATCAATCCCTTATCTATCACTTTCCCCTCCATCATCCTTAATTCTTCCTCTTTCTTTCGGAGGAATTCTTCTTTCTCCTTGAGCTTTCTCTCCATCTCCTTCAGCATCTTCTCCTGTTCTCTTACCTTTTCTAAAAGAGCCACAGAGCCCGTCTTGTCCTTCATCTCTTGAATCTTTTTCCTCTCCTCATCCAGTTTCTTTCTTTCCTTTATTAGCATCTCCTGCTGGCGGGAAAGTCTCTCCTCCTGAAAAGCGAGTTCGTTGATTCTCTCCCTGAGTTCCCTCTCCATCAACGTTACCCTCATCTTCTCCTGTGCTAGCTGATCGGCCTCTGTAATTAGTTCTGCGTTTCTTGCCTCCAGGTCCTCAATCTTCTTAAGAAGTGTATTGATCTTCTGTTTGTAATAATCTTCCAGCATCTGAAGGCGGGTGTTGTATTCCGCCTCTATGTCTCTTCTTATTTTCTCTAAATCCTCCGCTGAGGCCCCGACTCCACCAGCAGCCACCTCCATTGTCTTTGCCTTCATTTCCAGCTCTGCCTCTTTCGCTTTTAGATTCCTCTCCAGATCTGCTAGCCTTCTGTACTCAGCAGTTATCTCCTCCCTCTGTTTCTTCAGCTCCTCAGCGAGTCTCTCCAGCTGGGCCTGTCTCTCCTCTACCATCTTCATTATGTCTCTGTCGCTCTCCTTAACCTTGCTTAAGGCTTCATTCTCCCTCTTTCTAAGCTCCTCTTCCCTCCTCTGAAGCTCTTCTTCCCTCTTCTTGAGCTCTTCCTTAAGCTCCTTTATCTTTTCCGCCTCCTCCGCAGGGACAACCGCTGCCCCCCCGCCTTTGCTCAGAAGTTCCTCTATGATCTCCTCCTTCTCCTTTAGCTTCTCCTGAAGTTCAGCTATCTGTTTTTTGAGATCATCTATGTTGACCTCTTTTAGGAGAGCCTCCTTCTCCTGGAGTTCCTTCTCTCTTGCCAGAAATGTCAGAAACTCAAGGGCAGAGGTCGTGTGAAGCTCTTTCTCCTGGATCTTGAGTTCCTCCATCTTAAGCGCAATTCTCTCCTCCAGCTCTCTGATCTTCTGGTCTTTCTTCTCTATCTCCTCTATCTTTTTCTTCAGTTTCTTTTCAGAATCCTTGATCTTCTCCTCAAGTCTTTTCAGATTCTCTTCCCTTTTTTTGAGTTCACCCTTCACTTTCTTTAGCATGTCCGCTATCTTGTTCATCTCTTCCGTGTAGCGGAGTATTTTTTCTTGGATGGAGGAATCAGGCTCGCTCATACCTCATACCCTTGCCTCTTTTTTGACCGTAGAAACAAATCGGCCGACATATCTTTTTATTTGATAAAATATTTTTCCCTCCCGTGCCGGAAAAGAAAATTTTGCGCATTACAGTAGGGGGGCCTCCAGGCTCGGGTACGACCACCTTCTCAAAGGAGCTGGCAAAGAGGCTCTCCCTGAGATACG
Source organism: Thermoplasmata archaeon (assembly GCA_021160765.1). Classification (GTDB taxonomy): domain Archaea; phylum Thermoplasmatota; class Penumbrarchaeia; order Penumbrarchaeales; family EX4484-36; genus EX4484-36. Next base: position 2,074 of record JAGHBW010000174.1, on the reverse strand, counting down.
TCTATGCGGGAGAGATATTCAGAAAGGAGGCGAAGAGGAGGGGTCTTACATTGGAGGAGTTCTCACGCCTGGCGGAGGAGAACCCTGAAATAGATCGCAGTTTAGACAGACTGATGCTTGAGGAGATAAGAAAGGGGAATGTAGTGGCTGAGGGAAGGCTCACTGGACCTTTGGGTAAAAAAGAGGGTATTGAGTGTTTCTCCATTTGGATGGACGCCCATCCTAGAATAAGAGCGCAGAGGATAAGGGAGAGGGAGGGGGGAAACCTCTCTCACATAATGAAAAAGATGAAGGAGAGGGAAGAGAGCGAGAGGAAGAGGTATCAGGAGATTTATGACGTAGACATCTACGACCTCTCCCAGTACGATCTCATTATAGAGACCTCCTTCATATCACCTGAGGAGGAGATTAACATTGCCTTGAAGGAGCTCAGGAAAAGGGGTCTCATTCAGTAGATGGCCTCCAGCCGAACCACCTCTGGGCTTCTTCCAAGTTCTGAGAGGAGTGAAGCTAGCTCCTCCTGGCTTGTGCTCTCAGTGAAGATCTCCACCTCCATGATCCCATTCTCATCCACACCAATCACCTCAACCTTTCTGAGTTTACCGCCCAACATGGAACCCAGTTTTGAGATGGCTGGCGGTCTCCCTCCAACACCCCTAACTTTCATGTAAATGATATGCATCCCATATTTCTTAGCCAGGTAGTTGTCGATCCCTTTAAGACCTATCAGGGCGAGTATGATGAGGAGAAGTACAACCGCCGCGATGTAAATGAACCCCGCCCCTATTGTAAGTCCCAGGGCGGATGCTACCCAGATGGAGGCAGCGGTGGTTAGGCCCTTGACGGTGCTCCCGTGTTTTATTATTGTCCCCGCGCCCAGAAAGCCTATCCCAGTCACCACTCCAGCTGCGAGCCTTATGGAGTCACCGTAATTGGCCGTTCCACCGAGTCTTTCGGGGATTAGTATTGAGATCACCATAAGGAGGGATGAACCAAGGGAGACGAGCATGTGAGTCCTTAAGCCTGCTGTGGACCTTCGCCTCTCCCTCTCAAGACCAATTATCCCCCCCATAAGTGCAGCTAGAACTAGCCTCAGCACAATTTCTCCATCCGTTAGCATAATTTATCATATGAACCCCGGGTTATTTTAATACTTCTGATGGTGAACCTCCTTCAAATCGTTAAACTCACCTTCAGAAAGGTTAAAATATGGTTTTATCATGGGTGAGTAGGCCCGGGGGATGTTCCCCTCTGAGGGTGAATCCCGGGGGAGGAATGAATATGTCAAAGTCAGTCTATCGCTATATCGCAGAGCAGTGGAAGAGGCCCAAAGAGGGAGAAATGAGGGAGATCTGGCGTCAGAGGCTTATTGAATGGCGTCACGGTCCCACAATCGCCCGTGTTGAAAGACCGACCCGTCTTGACAGGGCCAGAAGTCTTGGTTATAAGGCGAAGCAGGGATATGTTGTTGTAAGGGTAAAGGTGCGAAAGGGCTCCTTCCGAAAAAGGGCTATAAGAAAGGGAAGAAGGCCCAAGAGAAAGGGTATAAAGAAGATAAAGGTGGGGAAAAACCTTCAGTGGATCGCAGAGGAGAGGGCTCAGAGGAAGTATCCAAACCTTGAGGTTCTAAACTCTTATTGGGTTGGGGAGGATGGAAAGCAGAAGTTCTTTGAGGTAATCATGGTGGACCCGTTCCATCCGGTGATCAAGTCTGATAGAAAGATAAACTGGATACTGGAAGCACAGCATAAGAGGCGCGTCTTCCGTGGTTTGACCTCCGCCGGTAAGAAGGCAAGGGGTCTTAGGTGGAAGGGTAAGGGTGCGGAGAAGGTGCGCCCCTCCCTGAGGGCACATGGAAGAAGGGGTAAGTGATCAGTCAAGCCTCTCTGGACACACCTCCCTGCGAGAACAGTGCCTGCACTTTCCAGGGCGTCTATGATTTCTGTGCACCTCCCTCTTCCCCTCATCTGCCTCTCTTATCTCCTTAACGATCTTTATCATTATGCTCTTTAGCTCCTCCGTCCAATCTATCTTAAAGTCTTTCTGGCTCCCCTCCGAGCTGTACCGTATATAT
>JAGHBW010000217.1 GCA_021160765.1 Thermoplasmata archaeon | reverse complement strand
TATTCAGTCTGGACCCTCATCGCTGGACATCGGCATCTGGAACCGCCAAAGATATTATGAATTCTTTAAGAGATATGGATCCAAACAACGTTTACATCAGGTTCTACCTAGACACTGATTATTATTCCCCGCCCACATGGGAGAATAATTTGGAAGTTATTTCAACCACGGGGGAAAGAGATCGGTGGTATCTGAGGAACTATACTGCGGGATTTGAGGATGCGCCCTCGTGGGCAAGGATACTTCATGAGGAGTTATGCTGGTTATATGATATAACAGACTGGTGGGTTGATCACAGGATGAAGGAAAACGGCTATCTCGGTGGCGGATGGACAGATGACGTTGAGTTCATAGGTCTTTTTGGATTCAACGCCCTCATAAGCAGAGGTGCGGACAACAAGTCCTTGGAAGGTGCAAGAAGATTTGTGGAGGGTATGTTGCAGGATGGGGGTGTGGACATGGAAAGGGGGTTCAGTGCTGCCTTCGCGGATGCTGAGCATTCGGCAGAGCTGACAGGAGACTCTCTCCCGATGATGATAGCCGTAGACTTTGGAAATCCACGCTGGCTGGAGTTCTCAATGAAGACCGCTGTGTTGATGAGAGATCTCTGGATGGGAGTTAATGAGAAGGGGTTCCTACAGTTTAAGTCAAATTATCTCTCTGCCACAAAGATTGGTATTGATGGAAGAGCAGAGGACAGCTGGATAAACTACAGAGCAACACTCCCTGCAAGGTGGGTGTGGTGGTATTCTTCAAATAAGGATGTTGAAGCTCTCTTTCTCAAATGGGCAGAGAACTGGGTGCAGGCAGCTCTCTCCACGGAAAAGGGGAAACCCTATGGAGTGATTCCAGCGGACATAGGCTGGCCCGATGGAGAAGTGGGAGGACATAACGCACCCACATGGTATAAAGCAGCACATCCCCCGGGGACGGTTAATTACGATTGGGAGCCTCAGAAATATAAAGGGTACATCGTTGACCTCCTGGTCTCGGCTTACGAAGCCACCGGAAATCTCACATATTTAGAGCCCCTCAGGCTTGAAGCAGAGCTGGCTAATGAATGGAAAAGAAGTGGTGTATCGGATCCCGCTGTAGGAAGCCGCCTCTGGGCTGGCAAGGTTCTTTATACCAAAGGGGCTGTAGAAACATACCAGAAAATCCTGAACAAGTACGGTCTTCCTGGCTCTGATCCAAACCCCATCTTATGGACAAAAGGTGAGGTCTATCGTGCGTGCATAAAGGGCTATAACTATATCAGAAAGTGTTATCCGCTAATGACCACTGAAGCCTCTGCCACAGACAGAGTGGCCTTTGTAGGAATTATAAATCCATTCCTCATATATACCGGTGGAAGTGTGGGTGGTGCGCTTCTTGCTCCCTCATACACGTACACCGGCTTGGGAAGAGATTTCGCAGCCATGGTGAAATACGCGAATAGATCTGCTGGTGAGATCCTTTTATATGGTTTTTTTGACGGAAATCGTAATGCGGGTCTAATACCGTGGGACCTGCAGAAGGGTGCAACATATAGACTAACTGGTGGGCCGGATCTAGATGGAGATGGGGAAATGGACACAATAGAGCAGGATCGCATTTTCACTTTCTCATCACGAGGAATGGTGGTTAATTTTACCCTCCCGGGGAGAAGGGAGTACATTCTGAAGATAGAGAAAATGGAGGGTGCGGATGAGTTGAGTGTTTTATTGCCTGACCCTGCATGGGGGGACGAGGAAGTTATTGTCAACGCGATGAACAATTCTGTTGATATAACGCTCCACAATGTCGGTTCGGCAGACTGTGGAAGATTTAACGTGACTCTGGTAAACGACAATGATGGCGAGATTGTAGCCCGAGAGGTCATATCATACTTATCAGCGCCCCGAAACCTACAGCCCTCAATCTTTAACTTCAGTTTAAAACTTTTGAGGGAGGAGCATTATCCCGCCAATTACACGTTAATTATCAATCCTGGGGGAACGCTCCAAGAGATTACACCCTTCAATAATATAAAGAAAGTCAACCTTGATCTGACTTCGTTGGAGCCTCTTCCGCAGAATAGAGCACCCACGGGACCCGCAAGAATAAATATCACACTCAAGGCAGGGGAAAACTATCTTTTCTCGCTCCCATTTTCAGACCCCGACGGCGACCAACTGATTGTGGAAGTACTCAATAACACTGCATGGATGGAGATCTCTCACAACCTTACGTTAACATTTTCACCCCCATGTAACCTGTCTGGTGTTTTTTACGTCACGTTGAACATATCTGATGGGAATGGGAGTTATCTTCTCTCTACCTTGATAATAACAGTGAAACCTCCACTCCCACCCTCTCTCTCTTTACCAGATAACATAACATTAATGGAGAGGGAGTCCGCATCCTTCAATATTTCTACCGGCGTGGATTACCCTTGCAACTTCTCCATTCGCATAAGCAATTACAGGTGGGCAGTGCTTAGAAATGGGACGTTAACAATATGTCCCATAGACGGGGATGCCGGAAAATACGTGCTCACTGTAGAGGCCTACTTAAATGAGAACATCCACTCAGTGTACAACATTACGGTGGTGATCTTAAAGAACTGGACCGATTTCAAATATCATATTGCGGTTGAACCTCTTTTGAAGATCTACTACATCAATTCCTCCGTGAACTTCTCAGTATCATGGAGTGGCTATAATGGACCATTGAAATTCTATTGGATCTTACTATATGATAACAACACTGTTTTTAATATAAGCAAAAGAAACATCACCGTTCATCTGACCCGAGAAGGTGTATACAGTATGATTCTTTATCTTGAGGACTACGGCGTTCTCTATTCTCAGAACCTAAACGTTACAGAGAGACCATCGCCCACTGGAGAGAAGGTTGGAGAGAAAGAGAAAAAAGGTAACTGGGTTCTTTACGTAGTTGGTCTTCTTCTGGGTATAGCTATCATCGTAATTGCCATATACATTGGTAAACGCATAGGACAAAATATTGAAGAGGAATAGGAAAACGGTTTATCTCAGAAAGTTTAATATCCTCAGGATAAATCATTATTTCCCTACGGTATTGAAAAAGGCCCGCCGCCATGAATGGTGGAGTGCCCTTTTGGGTTCCGTGAAAACCATTCCACCAGGCGGGCCACACCCTTTTGGTGAGGGATGGAGATGGAAGAGTTGCATTTTGTTGATTTTTTCTGGGAGGATTTTACCCCCCATCTCCTCTTTCATCCCGTAAAAATTATAGATGGAAAGCTGACACATCCGGCAGGAGAAAATGTAATCTACGATATTGTCCCAGGCGTGGGGGACCTGTGGAATTACACTGTCAGCAAAGAAAGGTGGTGCGTTGGAAGATTGGGGGAGGAGTACCACCCTTGTCCTCTGAAAAGCGTGGTCAAGTCCTTTCACCAATGTCCAGTATGCAGAAAGGCCGTAGGAAAACCTCCAGTTTCAGAGGTGTTCAACCCAGATAATGAATGTAGGGATGAGTTCTGTGATGAGCCTCACGTGGTCTATCTAGCCTTCTACGGGGAAAAGATGAAAGTGGGAATGACCCCGGGGAGGAGGCTCCTTAAAAGGGCTGTTGAGCAAGGAGCAGATGCAGTTGGTGTCTTACTTAACTTAGATAACAGGCCTGAAGCGAGACAGGAGGAGAAGAGGATCTCCAGGGAGTTTCATATCCCTGAAGCACTCAGCGCGAGGGACATACTACGAGCGCTCACACGAGGGCTGGACAGGGGGGTTGTTGAGGGAAGGTATAAAAGAATACTGGAAGCGCTTGGTGAGCAAGATAGAGAAGTCATCTTTCTAGACCGCTATCCCTTAAGAAAACTTTCCTCAACCCCATCTCTGTGGCGGATGAGAAAAATTATTGGGGAGGTTGTGGGGATAAAAGGAAGATACCTCATGATAAATATGGCTGGACCCAAAGCAATAAATCTGAAGAATCTCTTGGGGAGGGTGTTGAAGCCCACCTCCGAAAACATCCAACTTCATTTCTAACTTTACTCATGTGGAGCTATTTTGAGACTTTCTGGGAAAAGAACACCCGCTGCTATAAAAAATGCAAGCACTATTCCAACGATTATCCTAAACATCGTTGACGATGACGGATATTCAACGTAAAGATTCACCAAGTATATCAAATAAAGAATCAGAATGAAAAGAATCGCTGAAAAGAATATCCTAAAGGAGGTTGATCTGTCATATGGCCAGTCTAGCCTACCCCGGGGGTATTTAACAGCAACCAGCATCAGTATTATGAGGATCAACAGGAGGAGGATCAATCCCGTTCTCCTCACCTCCTTCTCGGTGAACTCTTTTTCCTCTCATGTTCCCTTCTCAACTTTTCATATTGCCTCATCATGTCTTCTGTTATTGAAGGTTTAAGACCATCCAAGGCCTCAAGGAAGTCCTTCATTCTTATCGGGACCTCTTTCCTAAGTCTGAGTGCTCTTGCAAGCGCTATTGAAGCAGCCTCTCTCACAAGATTTTCCAAATCTGCGCCTGAGAATCCTCTTGTCATGGCTGCAAGCTGTTTCACATCCACATCCCTTCCTATGAGCCTCCCTCGCATGTGTATTCTCAGTATCTCCTCTCTTGCTCTCCTTGAGGGTGGAGGTACATAAATCACCTTGTCAAATCTCCCCGGGCGCAAGAGGGCTGGATCAACAAGGTCTGGCATGTTTGTCGTTCCCACGACGATAATGCCAGATGTATCCTCAAGTCCATCCAACTCCGAAAGCATAAGAGAGAGTATTCTCGGGGTCACGTCATCCGTGGTGTAGAAATCCCTCCTCTTAGCTATAGCATCTATCTCATCCAAAAGGAGTATGGCAGGTCTTCTTTTTCTCGCTTCTTCAAAGAGCCTTGTTATGGCCGCTTCACTCTCACCATACCACTTTGACATCAGGTCCGAGCACTTAACGGATATCATATCAACGTTGAGTTCCGAAGCTATTGCCCTAAGCAACAATGTTTTACCACACCCGGGGGGACCGAAGAGGAGTATTCCCTTGGATGGTCTAACCCCATATTTCTCAGCCATCTCTGGTTCAAGTAGGGGGACCATGATTGCCTGCTTGAGCTCCTCTTTTATATCCTGTAATCCACCAACCTCGTTGAACGACGTTCTGCGGAAACCCGCCATCTCATCTAAGGTTTTAATCCCCATCTCCTCCTTCTCCTCACCCTCCTCAGGTATGACACTTTTTGTAAATGTATAGGCAATTGCCGGGAGGGCTGCGGTCAGGGCCATTAAAGCAAGATATGCGGCGAATAGGATGTCAACCTCACCGCTATATTTGAAATATGTAAGGATAAATGCAATCAGGATGAGAAGGACTGCAGCACTGCTGCGAACGTCTTTGTAAGCATCTTTAATGTTTCTGAACTCCCTCCCCTTTATATACCGATATGAGAGGTATGCCAGCGCAGCCCATAGGATTATCAGAAGGAACGGGACTGTTGCCTGCATGTTCTCAGAAAGCACCTTACCAATTACCTGAGTCTGCGGGTATGAGAGGTCGCTTAGAGATTTAAGCCATAGTGAAGGTGTAAAGTTCTCCGGGGCGCTTCTGGAGAAGGTAACAAAGGAGTACTCGTGTTCTGGAACAACTAGTGGTGGGAGTGATAACATGTCTGATCCGAAAAGCATGATCGCCAGGAAAAGGCCAGCAACAACAGCAGAGGAGACCCCTAGAACAGGACCTAGTATAACCGCACCCAGGAGAGGAACAATGTATGCACCTCCGTATGGGGCAGCGAAGATTGTGAAGAAGACCAGGAAAGAGAAACGGTAATCAAAGAAACCCAGGAAAAGCACAATTATGGAGAATACCAAGAAAATCCAGCCAAATTCAACGCTCTGGTATGATGCAGCAGGTGCAACCATCACCGCTGTGATAATAAGTGAGAGATAGGGATAGCGAATTGCAAGAGCGCCCAATCCGAGAGCCATTATGAAGGCAAGCCAGATGGGATAAAACGGAGCCCACAAAAGACCCAGCAAAGCCATCAGGAAGAAAAGAATACCTCTTATATGACTGGACATCCTCTCTGAAAGGAGCCATTTAACGATCTTCCCCTCTCTGCCTTTTAGTTCATTACCCTTCCTCTTTTCTCTTTTGTATTTCTCTTTAATCTCCTCCGCATAGCTTCTCATCTTAGGGAACAAAATCAGACCGGCAACGTAAAGTATCGGAAGAAGGAGTACAAGAGGGGAGAGAGATTTTTTGAATGGAAAGCCCACTTTATACGTTACGGGATTTGCTTTGAATTTAATAAGGTATTCCCCGGTGGGGCTAGGTACAGTGAAGGTCTTGACATATGTGGAGTTCTTGTACTTCACCTCAATCCTGTAGTTGCCCTCCTCTACCATAAGAGGGGTGAAGGCGTATCCATTGGTTGTGGTTGTGGTGTACGTCCATGTCTCATTTGAAAATGTTACAATAGCACCCTCTGCGGGCTTCCCCTCCTTCACATCCTCAACATAGACAGAAAGTATGACCTTATATCGTGGTGGGGGAGTAGAGGGGGGAGGAATCTCATATTGGTACCTTCTGGATTCTATCTTCTGGCTGTATCTATCGTATGCCTCCACCCACCATGTCACGTTTGCCCCATAGCTGTAACCATTCATCCTGTAAATTGCAGAAGTTTCGTTAATGGGGGTAAATATCTCAGAGCCCTCCAATGGCGATTCCATGCCTGGGAACCTAACAACAAACCGCATTATAGCTCTCTTTATTGGTACATCCTCCCTCAAGGATTGGATAGTAACGTTGAAGGGTTTTCCACTGATAGCCACCTCTCGATCCCACACGATCTTCAAGTTCTCGTCAAAGTTCTCACTGATCCATCCTCCAACCTTCTTCACCACATAACTATATTGGGGGGAGGTTATTGATGCTGCCTCCTCATCCCATACTGTGACTGTGAATCTGACCTGCGTTCCACCCGGATAACCGGGAATTATAACATACATAGATGTGGCGTTAATGCGGGAAAATTGATACCCCCCTGAAGAGTGGTCACCCCCCGGGTAAAAAAGTTCTATGTTAAGATTTGCAGCAGAGATTATTGCCCCCTTAGAACGTATGGTGACGTTTACACTCTGGCCATCAATGGGGTGCTGGGGTGTATATTCAAGGACTACATTATCTTCAAATGTGCCACTCCAACCCTCCGTTGAAGGAACGAGCAAGGTCACTCCCGATAACAGAACCGGAACAAGCAGCGCAACGGCGAGCCAATTTTTCAACAATTTAATCCCTCCTATGCTCCAACTGTAACTCTCAGTTTCTGCCATATTATTTTCTTGATCTTGATTCTCTCCAGAGTTCCCAGCGCCGCAAGGGATGCCAGGAGATATTCCACAGGAATTGCAGCCACATGGCCTGCTGGGGTGGCAACAACTGTGGGCTGAGCAGTAATCACAGGGGGCATGTTCACAACAGGTGAAACCAC
>JAGHBW010000247.1 GCA_021160765.1 Thermoplasmata archaeon | reverse complement strand
CTATCGGGTATTCCAACATACCCAATGACTATCAGGATTACCCCAAATATGGCAATAACCACCCCAGGTATCCTGTAAAGTGTGGGATTTTTAACATCCGTCACCACCAGATAATCCTGCCCCACATCGTTTGATTTTTTGTCCACCTCCCACATCACCTTATCCCCTTCCTTTGCTAATGTAGGCTTCTTTGACCTGACAATTAAATCGTCATCTGGCTGGATGCTGTCTGAGACAACCTTCTCTTTAATTACCCCGTCCCCATCCAGCTCATAGAGATAATAACCGTATTCGTCCGTATCCTTTGATACCGCTGTGACCTCCCCCATAACGGTCACGGGGAAATCCTGGGTAGCGGCGAACACTGCGTGTTCGTCATCGTAATTGTTTCTGATCTCCTCAGGGGCATCAACGAGAAGATAGAGCAAAAATACACCTAAAACCATCCCCACAACAAATATAAGGGCCCCAATAGGATAGAGAATGGGATACTTGATTCGGGGAACCTTCTGAGGGAGGGTCTCTTCCAGAGTGGGTTTTGGCGGCGGTGGAGGGGGGGCACCCGGGGGTTGCTCCCCCTGGGGTGTCAGAGATGCCCCACACTTCCAGCACTTCTTCACATCACCGTAATTTATGGCACCACAGTTTGGGCAACGTATTCTTTCCACCATGGGCTACACCCCTGGGTTTGATTAAACATCCGCTTTATAAATAATTTAGTTTCTGGCCCCGCCCCGTGGGAGTAAAGGGTTTATTCAGTTAAGAATTTTTCCGGCAGGTATAAATATAGGAAAAGAAACTCAGAGCGAATTAGGGGGCATAATGTGAGCGAAAAGGGCAGCATAATACATCAGGTCCTAGAGGAGGTATATCCCTACCTGGACAAGGTAGATGAGGTTAAGGAGATCCTCTATAGGTTTGAGGGGGGGTCAGTGGAGGAGCTGGTCAGATACCTGAACCTTCACATAATAGCCTCCTCTGAACCGCTTAAAACAGATTTAAGAATATTTTTAAGGAAGCTGAAAGAGATCGCAGGGCTCACGTGAGAGTCTCCAGCCTTGATATGACCTGGTATATCAGCGTTCTACCGTGAAGGGGGATGTTCGGGTCGTTAGCCAACTCATCAAGGGTTGAGATCACACCAGCACTTCTTAGGTCAAGGGGTTGGCTCTCATCAAACAGCCTCTCCTTGGATTCCTTCGCCCCCTTTCTTATGTTTCGGGGTATGGAGGTGTCCTCTATAATCTGATCAAGAATATAGGCTATCTCCTCCAGTTTCTTCCTTGTCTCTTCATCCATATATATCACCTGTCCCGCGCTTTTGGGCTGTCCACTGAAGAGTATCGCACCATGTAAGTGCGAGGGGCCGGATTCGAACCGGCGAACCCCTAGCGGGAGTGGATCTTGAGTCCACCGCCTTTGACCTGGCTCAGCAACCCTCGCAGGGCATTCTACCGTTAAACAGTGTATATTTTAAAATTTTCGCAACACCCCTTTATATAAACAGAAAGCGGAAGATACGGTGGGGATGGGAAGGGCCGGACGAGGAAAGAAAAATTATGTCCGGCCCCGGGGACGCGATCAGGGAGTAATTATACTTCCTGTGAGTTTATTATGCCCCGGGGGGATATAAAAGAAAGTGGGGGAGGTGGGTGAAAGTACCTCACTGATTCTCCTTCTCCCGTTGAAGAATCTTCTGGTAATGGGTTATATAGCCCGCAACCTTATTTATGAACTCCTTGGAATCTATGTCCGCTATCTCCTTTACAATCCTTTTGTTGGTCTCAAAGTCTGTAGTGAAGAGTTTTGGATAGCGGTTTGCTAGTTCCATTGCGGTCCTCTTGATGAATGTTGGTCTTATTCTACCCATGCTGCACCACCATACTGTGTGGGGGCCTCCAAAAAACCTTTTTATATATAAACTATACCCTTTATCCCTACCCAGAACATGGAAGCGTAGATAAACCGTTTATATTTGGTCTGCATAGGTGGTATTATGAGGTCCCACAGGCTCAATCACTATCTTGCCTTTGCTATAGTGCTGGCTTTTGCACTTCAGGTGCTCCCTGTGGAGTGGGAGAGGGGAGAGGCGCTCTCTAACAGCGTGACCCTTGATGTGCCCTACCACATGGAGGTAAACTCTGGATATTCTGGGGAGGCCGCTTTAGAGATGCTCTTTGATTATTGGGGTGAGGACATACCACAGCAGGAGATAAGGAACGTGACGGGAGATGTGGTTGACGCTGCAGAGCCTGAGGACCTTCTCAGGGCTGCTCATTTCTCCTCTGAAAGCAGAGCTAAACTAAACCCCACACAGATGGGATACAGTGAGAGAATGTTTGGTTATGGATATGCCGCCTTCCACTATAACTGGGGTAGGGAGGGAGTCAGCACCTCCCCCAGGTTCAACCAGAGGTTTGACGACTTAAGAAGTGTTCTGGATGAGGGCTATCCCATTATACTCTACATGAGGGAGAGTGCAGCCAATCCACTCAAGAAGACCTATCGCGTTCTCATAGGTTATGACCTGACAACCAATGAGTTCATTCTTCACGATCCTCTCCCCCAGGGTACTGGAGACCTGGGTGGGGAGAGTGTAAGGGTCTCACCAGCTGATCTGGATCGCCTCTGGAATGTCTCTGGGGGGATGAGGTGGGGGATGATCGCTGTGGCCTGGCAGTTTGACCTCCACTACCCCCTGCAGGTGGATGCAGGGGAGGAGTTCACGGTGGAGGTGGACGTCAATTACCCCTGCCCCGACCCCTTTCCCAAGAATCAGTATCCAATAAGCGGTCAGATCAGAATAGAGCTCCAGATGAACGAGAACTTCACTCTGCTCAGCCAGTCTTGGGAGGAAGGGATTCGGATGGGGGGGGACTGGGGTAAGGCCTTTCTAAATATCAAGGCACCGGACAGAGGAATGGACCAAATATACACAATATACGTTGGGGTGGGGGGTGAGATCTCAGGAACCACTGCCGCCGGGAGGTCTTATAAGGACATAATAGGTGGCTCAACATCCTTTGCCATCAAGGTGAAGGGATATGTGAATCACGCCCCTGAAATTTCAAGAGCCTGGATCGCACCCCAGGAGGTTCTGCGTGATGGGGAGAGCCAGATCACGCTTTACTGTTCCGCTGAGGATGTGGACGGAGACCTTGTGGGGGTTGAGGTGGACCTGCAAAGGCTTGGGGGGTACACCCATCAGAGGCTCTATGACGACGGAACACACGGTGATGAGACGCCCGGGGATGGCGTCTACTCCCTTCTTTACACCGTCCCCCGGGGTGCTGAGGAGGGGAACATCACAGTCACCTTCACCGCCTTTGACGCTGCAGGTGCCACTGCCACGGCCACTGCCAGTGTTGAGGTGAAGGACCCCTACACCTCCACCTCCCCGCCGGTTATTGTCCGCACCGGCTTCACCCCCTCCGCCGCGCCTCCTGACGGCTATACAGAGGTGAGGATATGGGCAAGGGTAATGGACCCTGAAGGGGATATTGACAGGGTCTATGCGGATATGACACCCATAGGGGGCAAGAAGATCACAATTCTGAGGGATGATGGCGCTGGTGGGGACCTAATACCGGCAGACGGAAACTACACCTATCTTTTCACCATACCCCCCACCATTGCGTATGGGGTTTACAACATAACTGTGAAGGCTGAAGACGTCCCCGGGCATGTCACTAAGCGTACGGCAATTCTGACTGTTATTCCACCCCCAGAGCCCCCAAAGCTCTCCCAGGTGAAGCTCAACAGGACCAGTGTACCCAACGACGGGGTGACCCCTGTGCTACTCACAGCTAGAGTGAAGGACCCGAATAACGACGTCTCAGAGGTGTTCGCCGACCTCTCAGAGGTGGGTGGGGATAGAAAGTCTAAAATGTATGATGATGGGACCCATGGGGACCTAATACCCTCCGACAGGGTATACTCCGTTGTCTTCACCGTTCCAAAAAACGTGCGCCCGGGAAGAAAGAGCATAGAGGTAACCGCCAAGGACTCTGAGGGAGGTGTTGCCAGGACCAGGGT
>JAGHBW010000011.1 GCA_021160765.1 Thermoplasmata archaeon | reverse complement strand
GTATAAACCTCTGCGAAGATCCTCTGGGAGGTTTCAGAGAGCTCATCCGTAGCCTTTTTTATCGCCTCCATGTCGTCCCCCTTCACAGCCTCTTCTAGCGCCTTCACCTTCTCCTCAATACTCCTCCTCTCCCCCTCCTTAATCTTATCCTTCAGGTCCCTGAGAGATCTTTCCACAGCAAACATCAGACTTGAAGCCCTGTTCTTCGCCTCCGCCAATTCTGCCTTTTTCCTGTCCTCCTCTGCGTGCTCCTCCGCCTCCCTCATCATCCTCTCTATCTCCTCTTCGGTGAGGTTGCTCCTCCCCGAGACCGTTATGGACTGTTCTTTCCCGGTTGCCAGGTCCTTTGCGGTTACGTGCACGATCCCGTTCACATCTATTTCAAAGGAGACCTCTATCTGAGGAACACCCCTGGGTGCGGGTGGGATGCCAGATAAAATAAACCTCCCCAGGGACCTGTTGTCCGCCGCCATCGGCCTCTCTCCCTGGAGGACATGGATCTCAACCTCTGTCTGTCCGTCGGCAGTTGTTGTGAATATCTGGGACTTCTTTGTGGGAATGGGTGTGTTCCTCTTGATAATGGGGGTGAATATCCCTCCCAGGGTCTCAACACCCAAAGAGAGGGGGGTAACGTCCACAAGCACAAGGTCTCTCCCAACATCCCCTGAGAGTACCGCACCTTGGATAGCGGCCCCTATCGCCACACACTCATCGGGGTTTATGTTCTTGAACGGTTCCTTCCCCATCACCCGTTTAATCAGTTCCTGAACCATTGGTATCCTTGTGGAACCTCCAACCAGTATTATCTTATCAATATCCTCTGGCTTCAGTTTTGCGTCCTCAAGCGCCCTCTTCATGGGCTCCACAGTCTTTTCCACAAGATCCCTTATGAGGTTCTCCAGTTCTGCCCTTGTTAGCTCATACTCAATATTGAGGGGGCCTGACGGCCCCTGAGCGATGAAGGGGAGGGAGATGTAGGTTGTGGTCAGACTGGACAGCTCCTTCTTTGCCTTCTCCGCTGCGTCCTTTATCCTCTGCATGGCCTGGCGATCCTGAGTGAGATCTATTCCTGTCTCATCCTTGAACCTCTTCACAACCCACTCCATTATCCTCCTGTCAAAATCATCACCACCCAGGTGATTGTTTCCAGAGGTGGCCTTCACCTGGAACACACCCCCTCCCAACTCAAGTATGGATACGTCAAAGGTCCCTCCACCTAGGTCGTACACCATAATGGTCTGATCCTCCTCCTTGTCCAGGCCGTATGCCAGGGATGCAGCCGTTGGCTCGTTTATGATCCTGCGGACGTTGAGCCCAGCGATCCTCCCGGCGTCCTTGGTGGCCTGTCTCTGGGCGTCCTCAAAGTATGCGGGGACGGTAATAACAGCATCTGTTATCTTCTCCCCCAGATAGGCCTCAGCGTCCCTTTTGAGTTTTCTTAAGATGAAGGCAGAGATCTCCTCGGGTGAGTACTCTTTATCCCCCATCTTAACCTTTATCCTCTCCCCCATCCTCCGCTTGATGGACGCTACTGTGTTCTCCGGGTTGGCCACCGCCTGCCTCTTGGCGAGTTCACCAACGAGTATCTCACCCTTTTTGTTCACACCCACCACTGAAGGAGTTGTCCGACCACCTTCAGCGTTCGGTATAACAGTGGGCTCACCACCTATCACAACCGCCATGCACGAATTCGTTGTTCCCAGATCAATCCCTAGAATCTTTCCCACACCATCACCTCCTTCATTCCTTTCTACTTACCACAACCAGGGCGGGTCTGAGCACCCTTCCACCCATCATGTAGCCTTTCTGAAGAACCTTAACCACCATCTGTTCCTCTTTTTCGGGGTCCAGAACTGTCTGGACTGCGTGATGAAGTTGAGGGTCCAGGGGTTTTCCCTCTGCCTCTATCTCCTCAACCCCCATCTTCTCAAGCGTTCTTTCAATGCTTCTCTTCAAAACCTTCAAACCCTCCGCCGTCCCCTCACCTTTCACCGAGTCTATGGCCCTCTCAACGTTATCCAGAACCTCAATCACGTGGAGGGCCGCCTCAGAGGCTTTTTTCTCAGCCAATACTTCCTTCTCCTCCTCAGCCTTCCTCCTGAGGAAATCTAGATCTCTCTGAAGAGCGTGAACTCTTTTTGCAAGTTCTTCCCTCTCCGCTTTAAGCCTCTCCAGGTCCACATTATCCACCCCCCTTCTGGCCAGATCCTCCACATATCTCTCCAACCTTTTTATCAAAACCTCCCCTGGGTAGAAGGATATCCTTCTCCTCCCCTCATAGGACTCGCCCTCCCTAACACCGCTGACAAAAAGGGTCTTCCCCTCCAAACCGACCCTGAGATCTGACCTCCTCAAACCCTTCACTGAGAATCTCACCCTAACTACGTCCCCTTCATCCACAACCTCCGAGGAGATCCTTCTTACTTTCTGGCCCTTCACATTCTTCACCATCGTTCACACCCCTTCAGGAAGAACCTGTGTGGGAAATCTCCCTAAAATGTACTTCTATATAGGAATAACGGTTAATGCACCCCCACCACCCCCTCACTGTAATTCGTTGACAACATGATGAGCATAGTTTTTGGGGAAAAACTGTCATCTTAATGATCCGCCATCATCCCAATACCACCTGCCTTCCTGTGCCAACCTTTAATATCCTACTCCTCCGTGGGCGTGACCCGACTCCCCCCTTCTACTGATTCTCCCTTTCTCCGCCTGGAAAAGAGCACAATAAGAACTATTGCCACTATGACCACCACAAGAGCAGACAAAAGGTGCAAACTGCTCATCGCTCCCGACGCAGATGTACCTCCCGGAGTAGG
>JAGHBW010000002.1 GCA_021160765.1 Thermoplasmata archaeon | reverse complement strand
CGGTCTTATGTCTCTTAGGTCCACCACCACCCTCAACCCCCCCTCCTCAAGATCATTCTTTACCTTCCTGGCCTCCTCCTCCACTCTCTCCCTGAAACCCTTCTTAGGTATAGGGACTATCACAACCTGTATAGGGGCTATCTCCGGCGGTAGCACAATTCCTCTGTTGTCCCCATGCAGGCCTACAATGGCGCCTACAAGCCTCTCGGACATACCATATGTGGTCTGGTGAACAAATCGGTGTTCGCCATCATCGTCCTCATAAGTTATATTATAGGCCCTGGCAAAGTTGTCCCTGTATTGGTGAATTGAGGCTATCTGAAGGGTCCTTCCTGAGGGCATTAGGGTGTCTATCCCCACAGTATAATATGCCCCAGCGAACTTGTCCCACTCTGGCCGCAGAAGTTCAAGATAGGGTATACAGAGCTTTTTTGATACGTTCTCCATAATCTCAAGGTCTTCCTTTATCTGCCTCTCTGCGTCCTCAAAATCCCTGTGGCAGGTGTGGGCCTCAAAGAAGTGTATCTCCCTCATACGTATGAAGGGCCTAGTCTGCTTTGTCTCATACCTAAAGACGTTAACAATCTGAAAAATCTTAAGCGGGAGATCTGAATGGGACCTTACCCAGAGCGAAAACATAGGATACATGGCGGTTTCTGAAGTGGGTCTTAGAAGTAGTGGTACGTCTAAAGGTGTGCTTCCCCCGTGCGTCACCCAATATACCTCCTCTGAAAACCCCTTTATGTGGTCCGCCTCCTTCTGAAACTCACCCTTGGGTATTAAAAGGGGGAAACAAACCTCCTGGTGGGACGTTCTTTTCATTTCCTCCCTTATAACACGATCAATGTTTCTCATAAGCTCCCAGCCATAAGGGAGCCAGACGTTCATTCCCTTTATAGGGTATCTCTTGTCAACAAGCCCGGATAGTTCAACAATCTCGTTGTACCACTCTGGAAAGTTCTCCTTATTGAGCTTTACCTTCATCTTCTTTTCAATGTCTTTTAAATCCGACATAGGAGCCACAGGGAGGGTTCATTCAATATGGGTTAAAAAAATTTTTTATTCCTTAAGGAGCCCCATTCCCTTTAAAATCTCCACATCCTTTCCCATCACCTCCATAAGGGCCTCCTCAACAGTTGTTCCCACACCTTTCTTCCGGAAGAACCTCACAATGTTCACAACGTCCCGTAAAAGAAATTCATATCCCCGGGGGTGGCTGAGGGAGACCGCCTGGGCAACGTCAATGAAGTAAAGACCCTCGTCGGTGTAGAGTATATTGTACTCTGATAGGTCTGCGTGTACTAGTTTACCCTTCCTGTAGAGCCTTTTTACACCAGAGAGAACCTCCTCATAGAACTCCTCCCAATCCCCACGTCCAGCTCTCAATATCCTCAACTGTGGGGCTGGTTTGTCCATGTATGTGAGAAATTCCATCACAAGGATATTGTCCAGACGATGTATGGGTGATGGAACTCTAACCCCACATTTTTTCATGTCTTGAAGATTTCTGAACTCCTTTTTGGCCCAGGTGAAGATAACACCCCAGCGTCCCTTCTCCATTTTTTCAAACCTTGGATCCCCCTCTATGTACTCAAGAAAAGAGCGGAAAGTGGACGTAGAGGTGCGGAAGATCTTAACCGCAACCTTCTCTCCTGAAGGTGCTGTGCCCTCATAGACATTTGCCTCCTTTCCGGTAGAAACAGGATAGTTGAGGGTCTGAAGAATGCCGGTGTTCATCATTTTGAAGAGCACCATAAGGTTGTGTTTGTCAAACACCTCGTCCTCTGTTTTGAACTCCTCTGGATCCTTTATAAGCCTTTTAATCTTTTTAGGTCCATAAATCTCCCTTGTTAGCCTCTCAAGGGGGTCTTTAACCATGAATCTACCCCTTCAAAGAAGTGATGCAAGATGGGGGGGCAAATAACCGCGCCTTTTCAGGTTTATGGCCTGGGTATTGGTGTATCTGTAAACGATGTCGCACTTTTCATCCTGAAATTCCCAAGGTTGAACAATAAGCAGATCCCCCACCCTTATCCACATTCTTTTTTTATACTTCCCTCTCACCCTCCCCATTCTAACCTTTCCATCCTGGCAGATAACCCTCATTCTAGCCCCGCCAAGAGCCTGATCCACAATAGCGAACATCTCCCCCTTCTTCCTGTCGGGGAGCTTGACCCTAACAACCTCCTCCTCGCCTTTTCTCGTTGTGGACCTCATTTCAATGGTTGTTTCATCTGCATTATCTTCCATGATACCCCATCCGGCTTGCTATTCAATGTTCACCATATTTAAACATTTCTCATCATCAATAGCCAATACCGCCCCGGGAATCCCCTCATTCCCCGTGCAACAGACCAACATTACTTCGCTGTGTATAAAGCTGGGAGAGGTATATCAGGGTCTTCACCGCATACACCATAGCCTCAACGGGTATCCACTCCCTCCTGCTGTGGAAGTTATATCCGCCGGTGAATATGTTAGGGGTAGGTAAACCCCTCTCAGAGAGCATTGCTCCGTCCGTTCCACCTCTAACAATGGATTCCACAGGCTCTATTCCAGCCAGCTTTATAGCTTGGAGCGCCTTTTCAATAACCTCAGGCCTCTTTTTGAGATGCTCCCTCATATTCCTGTACTGGTCCTTTATCTCCACCTCCACCTTACCTCCAGGGAAGAGAGCTTCAACCTTCCTCGCGATATCCTTTATAATCTCTTTTCTCCTACTAAGACCCTCCAGGGTGAAATCCCTCAGAAGAACCTTAAGTGTGCTCTTCTCCACCCCACCCTGAATTACGTATGGGTGAAGGTAACCCTGGTGATTCTCTGTGGTCTCCGGTGCCTCATAAGGTGGAAGCATTGTTATGGCGTGTGCAGCCATCCGGATTGAATTGATCATTTTATCCTTGGCGTACCCTGGGTGAACCTCTTTTCCTATGAAGGTGAAGGTAGCGCTGGCGGCGTTGAACGTCTCAAGATCTATTGTTCCAGCATCGCCACCATCAACAGTGTAAGCGAGTTCTGCTCCGAACTTGTCCACATCAAAATATTTCGTCCCTGCCCCCACCTCCTCATCTGGGGTGAACGCCACTTTGATCTCCCCGTGCGGGATCTCCGGATGTTTTACCAAATAGGAGAGCATGGTCATTATCTCCGCAACACCCGCCTTGTCATCTGCTCCCAGAAGCGTTGTCCCATCCGATGTAATTATGTCCGTTCCCACCCACTTTTTAAGCTCTACATCCTCAGCTGGGTCAAGAATCTGGGTTGGATCCCCGGGTAGAACGATCTTCCCCCCATCGTAGTTCCTGTGTATAATCGGCTTAACCCCTCCCCCCGGGGACTCCGGGGAGGTGTCCATATGGGAGATGAAACCAATGACGGGGGCAGGGGTGTTCCCAGGGAGGGTGGCGGTAACATAACAGTGTTCATCTATCTTTACGTCCACCAGGCCCAGTTCATTAAGCTCCTGTTCAAGAAGGCGTGCCAGCTCGCACTGCTTCTCTGTGGAGGGGTACCTCTCAGAGTCCTCCT
>JAGHBW010000058.1 GCA_021160765.1 Thermoplasmata archaeon | reverse complement strand
GGGGAGGAGATGGGGGAGGAAAGATACCTTCTTTATCCCTCTGGAAGGATAGAGAGGCTTAACTGGGGTGGTGTAGTTGAAGAGTTGATCTTCTCAGGGGTATCCTATGAGGAGGCGGTTAAAGGTGTAAGAACCGCTCTCAAAAATCTTCCCGGGGAGAAGTACATACCAGCAGGCTACCTCTTCTGGGAGCTGAAGCAGATCCTGGACAAAATGGATCCAACGGGGAGACTGAGCACAAAATACGCCTTTTACAAAGAACCAGAAATATATCTCACACTTGAGAAGGATGGGCGGAGGTACCCAGTGACCAGGGAACTCCTGACGGAAGAGGTCCTAAAGAGACTCCCTCGGGGTAAATACGTCTGCGGAAGCGACGTTGTGGAGAACGTTGTGGAACACCTCTATAGCGTGATAAGACACATAAACATGGAGACAGTCCCCACCTCCTTCTTTCAGGAGGACCAGGAGATACCAATAAGTGGTGATGAGCTGGATAGAATAGTGGAAAACTTCGTTAGAAGATATTTGCCCTATTATGAGGAGACCCGGTCTCTGGAGCCATCCCAGGCAGCACTGGGGGTTCTCAAAGGCACAATGCACTACTTCCACCGCTCTGAGGTTCTTCTTGAATCGGACCCGGAAACATCCCTAAAATACCTACTTAAGGCTTTCAAGACCCTTGTTGAAGCCGAACTCCTGGCATCAGGAGTGCAGCCAACCTTCAGCTTCTCCAGAAACATGAGAATGCTCCGAAGCCTTCACGATAGAAGAGGTGAGGGGGAGAGAGTAAAGAGCCTCTATGAGGACGTCCTCCACCTTTACAGAAGGTTCAAGAGAAAGAGGACAATTCTGGAGAGGGATGAGGACCTTATAGCCAGGGGGCAGTCCAGGGCGAAAGAAGTGGAGCTTCTTTTAAAGGGCGTTAGCGGTACCTCAGAACAAAGACCCTATGATCCTTCTGATAGGGTTTGAGGCTTCTCTCCTGAAGGACTTCAAAAACCTCTACTAGTTTTCTTCTCACGTCGGCATATATTTTGTCCGGTGGTGCTGCCACATCCACACTCCTGGCTTTGAGCATAAGAAATGCGTAGCCCCCTCTCTTGAGAAAGAGCTCTGCATTCTTTATAAGTATCTCCACCTGTGTTCTCTGTGCAATGTCCTGATAGATTACGTCAACCCCGGGGGGAACGATGTCTGCGTAGAGTTCTGGTCGGGAGGCATCAGCGAGGACGGGGTAGAGGTTCTCTCTTCTCTCCGCCAGCTTCAGAAACTTCCTAATGGCCTCTGGTGAGATTTCAACCCCGTAGATTCTTCCCTCTGTGCAAATGTCTGATATGTGGGATGCAGTGGTCCCCTGAGCTACCCCTAGATAAAGCAGAGTTGTGGACCTGCTAAATGGAAAGTGCTCTCCACCCTTTAAAATGTAAGCGGCAAGCTTGCTCCTGTAAGGGTTCCACTCCCTCCAAACCCCATCACTGTCAGCAAAAATTCGCTCATCATATATGGGTGCGTCACCCCATGGGCAGCGGGTGAAGACCCTCTTCCCTTCCAGCTTCAGGCCTTTTTCTTGCAAAGTGTTCTTTTTCATCAGTGAGTCCAATACTCGTTGGACTATATCCCATTTTCCCTAATTCAGATTAAACAGAAGTTCGGATAGACATTTCTTATCTCAAAAAACGAAAAATCCTTCATTAGGCACAATATAGTATGCTTTATATTATAGATGTATATAATAAGAATGACAAAAAACAAAAAACATTGAAGAGGTGAGATAAAATGGTGGAAGAGGTGTTCAGAATAACTGTTAAAAAGGGCGATGTGGAGGTCACCGTGGAGGGCACCGACAGATCCTTTGTAGAGGACAAAACAGAGGAGCTGATAAGAAGAATGATTGAGGGCCGGCCTACTGAGGGTGTTGAATTTGAAAGAAAGAAGGAGGAGCTAAGAAAGTTTTTCAAGGAGAAAGCCCCAAGAAAACACACTGAGTTTATACTGGTTCTTGGATACTGGCACCAGCATGTGGAGGGCAAGGGGGAATTCACTACAAAGGATATAGCGAATCTTTACGACATGGTGAATCTGCCCCTTCCGGAGAGCCTTAACTCGCAGTTCTTCCGCCTTTCCCGGGGGGATAAGCCCCTTCTCTTAAAAGGTACGAGAAGGGGAAGGTACATGCTGAGTGAGGATGGGAAGAGAGTAGTGGAGATGCTCCCGGAGAGACCTAAAAGGAGGAGAAAGAAGGGCAAATAAGTACTTTCACCACTCCCTTAAAGAAAACTTTTGATAACAGGGGGGCATATGCCTCACCATGAACGAGCTAGAGGAAGGCCCAAAACCCGTCGCAATGATTTATGGAACCTCAACCCTCACAGAATTTTACGCTGCCATAAAGGAGAAGGATTTGAAGGTGAGGGAGTATGTATATGCCCACCACCCATCTGTTGGAAAGGTTCTGGCACAGCTTGAGGAGCTGGAGTTCAAATCAAATCTTAATTTTGAAAGGGCTAGAATAGCCCTTGAGGGTGAGAAGATCCCGGTTAATTGGAGAAGAAGTGGAAGGTTTAGACTTCTAGGCTATAGAGGTCCCAGGGGGGACCTTATTCTCCCGCCCACCCCTCTTCCCCCGGGGACTGAGCTTTACAGAGC
>JAGHBW010000047.1 GCA_021160765.1 Thermoplasmata archaeon | reverse complement strand
CTTGGTGGTCTTCTCCTTTACCTTCTGTGGTGGCCTCTTCTTTTTAACGGTTTCTCTTCCCTGGGGGGTTTTGTTGGTTGGAACCTCCTTCCTCTCCTCAACTATGACACCACTCTCCTCTATCCTCCCCTTCTCCACCACCACACTGGTCTCAGGTTTTTCATCAAGCTCAAACATAACCTCCTCGGCCTCTGTCAAACTATCGCCCGAGGGTACTAACTCGCAAATACTTTATATATTTTCCTTTAACATTTGTATTCTATTTCAAACAGAATTGACGGATAGAACCACTTTAGCCACGTTGCCCTTGGGGTCCTTTGCGACGATCACGACCTCTCTCGTGCCAGGAGTGAGAGGGCCTAAAGAGACACTGTAGTATTCTCCCCCATGTCTTTCCCACTTCTCCTTGAACGTTGTTAAGTTGTAGAGATCTACATCATCCGAGGTGAGTTTATTAAGGGTTAGCGTCCGATTGTCCAGTGATACCTCTATTCTGTCCACCCTCCAGTTGTCAGCCGCCTTAATGAGGAGGGAGTAGTTTCCGTCACTCTCAAGTCTGTAAATATTCTGAGAGGAGAGGGGTGCAACCTCTGTGAAGGGAACCCCGCCTGTTTGGAAAATGCCCGCGGTAATCTTGGGCTCCACCGCATCAAAGAATGGTGGGTTTAGGAGGAGTACCCAAAGGACAAACCACGTTATAAAATAGATTCCGTACGCTTCCGCCCATCTCTTCCCAGAGACCTCCTTGGGGTTTATCTTGAACATCCTAAATAGTGTTGGGATAAAAGTGGCAAAAGCCAGCCCAAAGATCACCCCGTAAACCTCCTTTGGCCATGTGGCCTGCCCGATCAGGCCAGTTATAACCCCCGATAGGGTTGCCAGAAGAAGCGTAATATATGTGATTTTTGCAGCTTTGGTCTCTTCCAAAAGAAATTCCTTCTCATCAAATTCAGGGAGCCTTATCTCAATCTCCTCCTCTTCCCTCCTCACCATTCTTCGCCTAGCCACAGAACTTCCTCCATTACTCCGGCGGCGGAGCGTAGTATTCTAGTACAATTTCAAGGGTGAAGTCGTTTCCGTCGTCTCTTCTTCCAATTATGCCTGGAAGGGGCCTTATCTTTTTCTGATCCCCCGCTTCTCCCATCTCAACGGTGACCGTCCAGGAGTCCCCCGGGGAGAGATGCTTCACTATCTCATCTGGAAGTGTAAGCGTCAGCTCTATTCTTCCTTCCTCTCCATGTTTGTTCGCCACCCAGTCTGACGAAAGCGTGTAATTGGAGTCAGGGGATGATACGGTCATACGGAACTCGTCAGGCTGGTTGTCGTAGAGGATGTTATAATCGGGCTCATCGGTCCACGTTAGAATGGCCCTTACCTGATAGATATAAGAGTCCTGCTGGGATACGGGGTATGAGGTTGAGGTCTTCTCCTTCAGATGTCCAGACTCTCTGATGGTTCTTTCCTCTTTCACCATGCGGGAGAGATCAACTCCTCCCTCCCCATAGGTTCCCTTCTCAATTTCAGCTATCATTGCCTTTATTTGCGATGCGGTCAACATCTTCCCAGAGTACTTCGCATTCTCATATTTGAAGACCCCCACCACCATAAAAACGATAATTAGGGCGAATAGCACATAGGTGTGTCTTTTGTACTTTACGAACAGAAGGTCGTTTAATTTGTGCAGTCTTTCCATAATCTCTCCGAGGTTCATCGTCATCCCGGATAGCGATAGTAAAGGATAAGATTTAAAACTTTTCAGTATGTAGGGAGACCGTGTCAGAGGTTCTAGAAGACAGCTCTCCGCCTCCTCCAAGGACAGCCCTCAGGAAGGCTCTAAAACATTTAAAGAGAAGTCTCAAAAGGATTCAGGAGATGGACAGACACCTTATGCTTTCAAAAATAGCGTGGATGGAGGTCAGGGGGGAGCTCTCACATCCGCAACTTGAACCCTTCAAAAGAGATCTTTTTAACTTCCTAAAAAAGGCAGGAGAGTTTGAGAAGAACTTCTTTCTCCTGGAGAGAAAGATACAGAAGGGATTTGATAGATATATGAAAAAGAACGGACTTGCCAGGATGAACACCCCTGAATATAAATCCCTGAGGGGGGCAATTGCTGAAGCTGTAATAACCTCTGATGGAAGGGTGTGGGAGTACTCCTTTGACACGTATCTTCCGGTACTCTCATCGTATTCTCCGCCCCCGGGAATCAACGGTAAACGCGCATTTGAGGATATCAGGAAGATGTTCAAGCGGGACGTGGAGAGGCTATATAATGATGCCAGGGGACTTCTTAGAGAGGGAAGGGTCCTTCTTAAAAAGGGGAGATTCTGGTATAAAGATTCGCTTAGAACTCCATGGGAAAGGATAACAATTGAAAAGGTAGAGGTTCCTCAGGTGGGAAGAAAGAGAAAGGTCATCGTAAAGAAGGTTGACTACCTCACTGCAATGAAGAGGAGCATGAGGAGGATGCCGTTCAGGGCGTATCTGCTTAAAGCTAGAGGTGAAAAGAGATGATAAAGACCCGTACTGATAAAGTGCTCAATCTACTACTTTTATTACTCCTTGCTTTCGGAATCATTATGGTCCTCATGCCGTTCACACTCTTCTCCAAAACGGTATACAGGCGCTCTACTTCGGTCTATACGGAACATCCCGATGGATCAACCATACCCAATCTGAAGAAGGGAGATACTATTGAGGTATCATTTGAGGCCACCCAGGTGGTGGAGGTTTTCATAGTAAAGGAATCAGTGGCCAGGGATTACAGAGAACATCAGGTCTCCTACAACTTCTGGGGTATAGACGTCTTGGGACCTCCAGCCTATGTGGGGAAGAGCGGGGAGGTAAAAATAAAAACAAACTCCTCTGGTGACTGGACCGTATTTTTCAGAAATGAGAATTCAACAGGGATCGTAAAGGTGGATTACACCATCCGCTGCCCCAACCATTCATCCCTGTATTTCTTTCTTCCTGTGGGGGTATTCTCCCTAGCGGTCTCAGTATATCTCCTCTACAGCAACTACATGGAGGTTGAGGAGGGCGCAAAGGCAAAACCCACCAGCAGAAAAAACCGTGGCGGCACACGTTAGACTCCTATCAACTAGCGGGGGGGCAACATAACATAAGTTTTCAAATATGACAAAAAATTGTAAATATGATAAGATAGTTATCTCTTATGCTCTCTACCAGGGGTGAGCACGGCACCGGTTAGGAAGAGGGGAGAATATCTGAATTAAAGGATGTTTTGATGGAAAATCCCTCGCGGTCCACCGCTTAGATTGGAGTGGGCAAAAAAAAGAAAATAAAGAGGGAAGGGTGTTGAACCCCTTCACTCACTTACAGGTGGAAGACCATATTTATCGCACTTCTCGTCCACCATCTTCTGTATTTCAGATACAAGTTCCGGGTTTTTGACAATGTGCCTGAATCTCCCCTGGAGTTTCAGGTATTCTATTACGGGCTTTCTTTTCTTCGGCTTGAAGGTGATCTTCAGATTGTCCATTCCACCCTCCGCCTCCCATAGGACAAAGACACCTGTTTCAACAGCCAGGCGGG
>JAGHBW010000012.1 GCA_021160765.1 Thermoplasmata archaeon | reverse complement strand
GTGTCTATTTTAACATATCTAAGAAACCTCTCCACAACCTCCCTTCTTATCTCCTCAATATCCTCATCCGGTATCCTAAAAAGCTCCTTTTCTGTCATCTTAAGCCTCCGTTGATTTCTTGTGGTAATTGAATGGTGCACACAATCATAATCTTATCCCTTTATGTGCCTCTTCAAAAATCTCTCTAGGCGGTTCATACCCTCCTCTATTATCCCCTCTTCAGGAAGTGTCACCATCCTGAAGTGCCATGCCCCCTGATATGGGGAGAAACCGGAGCCGTGAACAGCCAGGGTCTTCTCTTCTTCCAGGAAGGAGAGGACAAAGTCCTTGTCATCCCTCCAGGGCTCCCGAATTTCAATCCTGGGAAATATGTAGAAGGCCCCAAGAGGTTCTGTAGTTGAAACCCCCTCCATCTCCCTCAGTCTCTTCACGAAGATCCCTCTCCTTCTATCCAGTTTTTTAACAAACTCTTTCAAGAACCCCTTATCTCCCTGAAGGGCTCTCATATATCCCCACTGAGCAATGGAAGAGGGAGAAAGACGCGCCCGTGCCTGTTTCATGATACCATCCCACACCTCGTCCAGCACCCCTTCATCATCCTTGATTCCCATATACCCTACCCTCCAGCCAGGAGCAAGAAAGATCTTGCTCATCCCATTGTAGGTGATAACTGGAATGTCCTTCAAAACCCTGGCAGTTGAGGGGGCATCCCACCCTGTGAATGTAATCTGGCAGTAGATCTCATCAGAGATGACTGGAAGTGAATGTTCCCCTGCGATGTCCCCCAACATCCTCACAGTCTTCTCGTCGTAAAGCGCACCAGTAGGGTTATTGGGATTTATGATCGCCAACGCCCTTGTCCTTTCAGTTATCTTGGAGCGGACGCTCTCCTCTACAGGCATCCAGCCCTCTTCCTCATTACATTCATAAAGGACTGGTTTAACCCCTAACATCTTCGCATATGTGATATAGGGCGGATAGGTGGGGTCAGGGAGGAGTATCTCATCTCCCTCCTTAAGGAGAGAGAAATAGGTGAACTGGATCGCCTCAGTAACCCCAGCGGTGACGAGGATCTTCTCTTTGGGTATCCCCGACCCCCTCCACCTCTCATATTTTTCTATCTCCTCTAAGACCTCCGGTATCCCTTGAGAAGGGGCATATCCGTTGAGACCCATTTCCATGGCCTCAACCACACCCTCAAGGGCGCTTTTCGGCGGCTGGAAGTCGTACTGGCATGGATCCCCTATGTTGAGCTTCAGAACCTTCTCACCCCTCCTCTCCAACCTCTGTGCGGCCACAACAACATCCCTTATAGCGTACTCTATACCCAGTGCCCGGGGGTTGGCCCTAATCTTGTCAGTCATCTGCTCACCGAGGGTGAATGTACTTACACTATTTTTATCCTATCAACTTTAAACATCTCAACCCGCACGAAAATATAATAAATCCGGGCGGTTCTTTCCAGAGATGATGGAAGACCTCCTCAAAAGACCACTGCCTGCAGAGAAGCGACTTCTCTTATACCTACTTCCGTACAGAGCGGGCTCTGATCTCTACGAAGCGCCTCAGGAGGTGGGCCAGGATGCCATCTCCATCGGTATAGGGATTAGAAAGGATAATCTCCCAAGGATTCTAAAAAAACTGAAGGATGAAAAGGTAATTGAAGAGAGAACCATGCACATGAAGGGGTATGCACGCCGGAGAAAAGCCTATTTTTTAACAGAAAAAGGAAGATATCTGGCAGAGGAGCTCTACCACCAGCTTGTCAGCCTCCCCATAACAGTTCGCCTTGAGGGTGGAGGTGTAAGAAGGGTAGCCCTCAAAGACGCAATGATGGACTACTCCATATCAAGGAGGGAGATACTCTCCATATTAAATCTGATATGGGAGGGAAGGGGTACCCTGAATGAAATTGAAGCAAAAGAGCTTGCAAAGGGTACTCTCCCCCAGACAGCTGCCTTCATAGATGAGGCGCCCATCCCGAAGGTCTTTTATGGCAGGGAAAAAGAGCTGAGGGAGCTTTCAGAATGGTGTGATGAGGAACCCTCTGGATTTTACGTTATAACAGGCATAGCTGGGATAGGCAAAACCACACTAGCAGCGGAGTTTATCCGCAGACAGAGAACCTATTACAACATATTTTGGAAGAAGATAAGAAGATGGGATTCACTGAAGTCCATATTGAGCTCGCTTTCATTCTTCCTGCAATCATTGGGGAGACCAAGGCTCAAAAGCCTTCTAGCCAGTGAGAAGGGCATTCAGATGGGCGAAGCGGTACAGATCCTAAGAGACGATCTAAATGGCTCAGATTCCATTCTAGTCTTTGACGATTTTCAGAGGGCATCGGATGAATTATTGAACTTTTTCTCCTCGCTAAAAGAGGCGTTAGAGGACACCACTGGTGTCAAGATATTGCTTATTGGAAGGCACATAATTCCAATATACGATAGGAGAGAGGTAATCCTTGAGAAGTACGTTAGGGAGATGGTGTTAGAGGGGCTTGATGAAGAGAGTTCAAAGAAGCTCTTGGGGGAGAAGGTGAAGGATGATGAGGTGTTTCAGCGGATTTACACCATAACAAAGGGGCATCCTCTTTTCTTAAAGATCATATCAACAACCAGAGAGCCCGTGGGGGAGATAGACATAAAGAGGTATATCTATGAGGAGATTTTCAAGAACCTCACCCAGGAGGAGATTGATCTCCTATCTGTAGCCTCCATCTACAGGCTCCCGGTATCATCCAGTGCCTTTTTTATAAAGGAGGATATAGATTTCAAGACGATAGACAATCTAGTTGAGAAAAATCTCCTTCAGGAGATCTCCTACGATATGTATGAGGTACACGATATAATAAAGGAGTTTTTCTATCGGAGGCTCACTCCCGTTAAAAGAAGACGTTTTCACAGAGCAGCTGCCCAATATTACCTAGAACAGGGGGAAAAGAGGCTTTTGGTGGAGGCCGCTTATCATTACATAAGAGCCTCCGAAGTATATAAAGCGCTCAAAATTCTCCTGACACACGGTGAGGACCTTATATCCTTGGGTATGACTGATGAGTTCTACTCTACACTTCTCAAAATCAACGAAAAAGATGTCCCCGGGGAACTCAAGGCCAATTACTTTTACCTGAAAGGGGAAGCAGAGGTTATACTTGGGAGGTGGGATGCAGCTTTGAAGACCTTAAAATCCGCTCTCAAGACAGCGGAGAATGTAGGCGATGATCTTGTTGCAGCCGACTCTGCCAGACTTCTGGGGTATATACTCATCAGAAGGGGGGAGAGGATGGAGGCCCTTTCACATTTCAAAAGGGCCCTTAAAGAGGCCACCAGCATGGGAGATCGGCGGAGGAGGGCCCTGGCCCTAATAGACCTTGGGGAGCTCCACAGCATCTTCGGGGATTTCCCAAAGGCAGAAGAGTACCTCAAAAAGAGCGCTTCCTCAATCCACGACATGCAGGATGATGATCTTCTAGCCAAAGCGTATGTCAGCCTTGGCATACTTTACACCAACTGGGAGAGATACGAGGAGGCCGTAAAAATGTTCAATTTGGCACTCTCGCACCTCAAGAAAACCGATAACCCCTTTGAGTATGGGAGACTCAAAAGTAATCTTGGAATCCTCTACACCAAACAGGGCAAGTACAATTTAGCCCTGAAAAACTTTGAAGAGGCAATCAAAGCGTATGAAGGCTCTGGTGAGGTCCGACAGTTGGGATATGCTCTTGCTGGCTCCGGTGAAGCCTCTCTCAAAATAGGAGACTACAAAACCGCTGAGGGGAGGCTCCTGGAGGGGCTGTCCATCTTCAGAAAACTGGGGGAAAGATTGAAGATCGCCACAACATCCTTTACTCTAGGAGAGCTATATTTGAAATTGGGAGACCACTCCGCCGCAAAGGAGTATTTTGAGGAGTGCTGGGCCACTTTGAACAGGATGCAGAACCCCCATTACCTAAAACACTATGAGAAAAAGGTAAAGGAACACCTATCAAAACTGAAATGAGATGCCTTCAGAGGTACATCCCCTTGTCCCCTATCCTCCTCCTGCTCTCTTCCTCCTCCCTCTTCCTGTCTATCTTCTCCTTGGCCTTCATGAAGTGATCCATGGTAACCCTTCTCTTTCCCTCCCGGATGGCGAACATTCCCGCCTCCGTGCAGAGGTTTCTGATGTCGGCACCGGAATATCCCTCTGTAGCAGCAGCAATGCTCTTCAGATTAACCCCCTTGTGAAGCTTCATTCCTCTCGTGTGTATCTTCAATATCTGGTATCTGCCCTCCTCGTCTGGAAGCTCTATCCTTATAATCCTGTCAAATCTACCTGGGCGAAGGAGCGCCTCATCCAGGATGTCCATCCTGTTTGTAGCAGCCATTATGGCCACATTCTCCAGAGGTTTGAAACCGTCCATTTCCGCCAGAAGTTGCATTAAGGTACGCTGGACCTCCCTGTCCCCTGTGGTGTCCATGGCCATTCTCTTCGCACCTATTGCGTCAATCTCGTCAATGAAGATGATGGAGGGGGCCTTCTCCCGAGCCATCTGGAAGAGCTCTCTGACAAGCCTTCCCCCCTCCCCAATAAACTTCTGCACCAGTTCAGAGCCCACAAGGCGTATGAACGTTGCTTTTGTTTTATTGGCAACAGCTTTTGCTATCAGCGTTTTACCGGTTCCCGGGGGACCTACCAGAAGAACCCCTTTGGGGGGCTCAATCCCGATCTCACGGAAAAGCTCAGGTTTAAGGAGTGGTAGTTCAACGGTCTCCTTAACCTCCTCTATTACCTCCTCCAACCCCCCTATGTCTGCGTAGGTCTCCTTCGGTCTTTCAATAACCTCCGCTGCAACAACTATCGGGTCCTTCCCCGGGGGCAAAACCCTCATGATCACCAGGTTGTTCTTGTCCATGGCCACTCTGCGGCCAACAGAGATGTCCCTTGGGTCCAATTTGGAATAAACACTAGTAATGAACATCTGACCGGTGGAGCTCTTAACTATAACCTCCCTTTCTGAGAGTATCTCCATGATCTCTCCAAGGAGGAGAGGTGGTTTTAGAAGCTCATCCAGCTGTTTTCTTAAAAGATATCTTTCCCTCTTTAGAGAATCTATCTCCTCCTGGGCCTGCCTTCGCTCCCTTTCAAATGCCTCCCTCTCAAACTCAATGTTAAACTCTAGTGCCTTTATCCTTCCTTTAAGAAGTCTGATCTCTTCCTTCAACCTCTCTATCGTAAGGTCCTTCACATCCCCTTCTCCACTCTCTATCTCTTCAAGCTCAGCTTCCAGGTCATCATCGCTTTTCTTCTCACTTTTGATGTCCATTTCGCTCATCCTTCCCGTTTCCTGATACTGTTCACTCTATTGACTTATGGATATAAATTCTTTTTTGAAAAAGATTGAAGGGGTGATCACCGACATCAGACGCAATTCTGGTGCCCGGTAGGCTTATCGTAGGAGGTGATCCATCCGCAGGTTCCCCTACGGATACCTTGTTACGACTTAACCCTCCTTGCGGAAGCCGGGTTCGAAGCACCCAAAAAGGTGCCCCTCACCCAGCCTCCACTCGGATGGTTTGACGGGCGGTGTGTGCAAGGAGCAGGGGCATATTCACCGCGGGATGTTGACCCGCGATTAC
>JAGHBW010000236.1 GCA_021160765.1 Thermoplasmata archaeon | reverse complement strand
GTTATAAGAAAGACAGTCCCCGGGGTGAAGGACCTCCCACTTGCAGCCAAGCTTCTCATCACACAGGACAAATGCGAACTTGTTATGGCTTTGGGGATGCCAGGGCCTGAACCTATAGACAAGACGTGCGCCCATGAAGCATCTTTGGGGCTCATATGGGCCTCTCTAATGACGGATAAACCCATCCTAGAGGTTTTTGTACATGAGGACGAGGCAGAGGGAGAGAAGGCTCTTTATGAGCTCACTGTGAAGAGGGTAAAGGAGCACGCATTGAATGCATACTGGATGCTCTTCAAACCTGAGGAACTTCTAAGACTGGCTGGAAAGGGCCAGAGAGAAGGGGGACCGGATAAGGAGCCGCTTAGGAGAAAATATTAGTGCTGCAATGATACAAATAAATTTGTATATGCTAAATTTTTTTATATGTTCTGTAATCTAACTCCCCGGGGTGGAAGGAGGTGAATATCGTGGATAAAATGAGGCTTGGTATAGTTGTCTCGGAGTTCAACTATGACATAACGATGATGATGCTTGAAAGGGCCCAAAGTCACGCGGAATTCCTTGGGCTTGACGTGACGCACGTCGTAAAGGTCCCAGGGGTCTATGACATCCCCTTTGCCCTAAAGAAGCTTCTTAGAAGAGAAGACGTTGATGGGGCAGTTGTCCTGGGGGCAGTGATAGAGGGGGACACCTCACACGATGAGGTTGTTATGCAACAGGCAGCTAGAAGAATACTTGATATCGCCCTTGAAGAGGGAAAGCCCGTAGGTCTTGGGGTCACAGGACACGGTATGACCCGTCTTCAGGCTGAGGAGAGAATAGAGAGGGCAAAGAACGCTGTGGAGGCTGCCTACAAGCTCTGGGTGAGAACACGGGAGCTTTAAACATCAAGCTGGTCCACCAGGATGTTGCGGTAATAGAGCTCAATTCTGGCGGTGACCTTTGAATCTCTCCCGCCCTGATGTGTGAACTCCAGGTTCCACTTCTCACCCTGCCTAAGTGTGTTGTTGTTTATTGATATCTTCAGCTCCGCCGGGAAGTCGTCCTCTGAGAAGAGGACCTTCACAATGAGGGAGCCCTTATCCAGGTTCTCCTCTCTATCGTTGTAAACCTCAAGTTCAAGCCTGTATGTGGCCCTTGTAGGCACTGAGGAGTTCTCTTGGGTCAGAACAGGGTGAGAAATGTATAGGGATTTGGTTGCAGGAATGAACAGGTAATCAACAGGTCTCATCTGCTTCAGAAGGGTAATGTTAATGTCTGCGGTCTGTGGTCTCTCCACAGGAAGGTTTACCGTTACAGCGTTGCCTGTAACTTTCATAAAGAGTGTTGCGAAGGTTTCTCCGCCGCACCGTGATATGGCCAGAAGGAAATACCTGTCGTCGCCTGTGACGTTTAAGATTAGGGCTATGGGCTGGATCGCAGTTCCATTATCGTCCCTATATGGCTCACCCAGCACCGCAGAGATTATTCCTCCTCCCGACGGTGAGACATCGTTGAAATATGGTGTTTCTGGGTGGTGCGTGAAGGTTGTATCTGGAGGAAATATGCGTGTAGCTGAGGAGATAATGACCAGAGTGAACAACAGGGAATATAGCCCGGAGGCCTGCCATCTGGGATAGGAGAGCCTTTTCTTCACCTTCGCAATCTTCTCTTCTAAAGAGAGGCTTTTCATGGAGATCCTATAGAGGTCCCCCATGCCCCTCAATGGGACTAGATAACCCAGCACAACGATCAAAGCTGAAAGGAGAAACAGAGCGATCTCCGCACCGGGGTCTATCGCAAGCTCCTTTATGAAAAAGAAAAGACCAAATAGCAGAATCAAGAATCCGATTGAGAAGAGCAGCAGTGCGCTTTTAAGCGTTCTCCCCAACCCCCATCTAACCGCCGGACTCAGAACCCCAGTGTCCCTGTCTTCTATCAAATCCTGGGCCTGATTGGTGAGCGCTATCCCGTAATGAAGAAGGGTGAATCCTACACCGAGTGGAAGTAGAAGTGGAGGCATCATGCCTGAAATTGTGTAGGTTAAAAAGAGGAAAGGTATGAAGAATGCGGAGGTGCCAAGGGCTATCGGGTGGAGGATCCCCTTAACCTTGAAGTGAAGGGGTTCCACGGAGTAGCCAATCCCGAAGAAAACACCTATGGCGTAAAGGATCAAGGGTATGTAGCTTTTGAGAAGGATGGAGAGGTGTACTGTCAGGAGAAGTGCGAGTGCAAGATGTATAACGAGCAAAACGATTAAGTTCCTCCTTCCAAGGCTTCTAACCCCCTCAGCCACATACCGTTTGTATTTCTCATCAACCTTAAGGTCCGATAGGGAATTGACAAGAAACCCCGATAGGTAAAGGAGAAGAAAGGCTGAAATAGCCTCAACTGCTCGTAAGGGGTCTACAGACCTAACCAACGTCAGCGCTATAAAAACGGGAATAATCACCCCCGGGAACTCCGCAATGCTGTATTCAAGGCGTGCGGCCTTCTTATATGCCTCTATTTTCTCCCTGAGCATCTGTCTCACCGAAGAGGGTGAAGAGCTATTGGATACTGGGATAAAAAGTTTTCACCGCTGGAAAGGTGTCAGGATGGGTGTGAACTTTCTCAATAAGTGAAACAGTATTGCCCCCGGGGTGATAAAAGAAAAATAAGAAGATGAACTCTCCTCTCCCCGGTGTTCTGAAATGGCAGAAATGGAGATTGTGGTAAACTCCCTTGGAAGGAGAGTCCCCAAAAGGATCGGGAAGATGAGTTTCAAGCCCTTTACCGGTGCCTATGGCAGGCTTCCCGAGGGAAGGCGGTATGCACCTCCCATGAAAGCAAGGTGGGACAAAGTGGACAAGATTGTAGGCGGTATTGAGGAGGCGATAAAAAAGGTGGGGCTCAAAGATGGCATGACGATCTCATTCCACCATCAAATGAGAAACGGGGATCACACCTTGAACAGGGTGGTGAAAACCATTGCGGAGATGGGCCTCAAAAACATAACCCTGGCCCCCACCTCCATGTTTCCTGTGCACAATGAGATTCTTCCACTTATGAGGGATGGGACTATATCCTGGATAAACGGGGGGAGCGTAAAGAGCGACATAGGTAGGGCGGTCTCCCGAGGTGAGCTCTTCGGTAAACCCATTATCGTCAGGAGCCACGGTGGAAGAACAAGGGCCATTGAGGAGGGATCTCTACACGTTGATGTGGCCTTCATCTCCGTACCCGTATCTGATCCCTTTGGAAACGCCAATGGCGTGGGAGGAAAGCACCCTTGTGGGGCGCTGGGTTTCCCATGGATAGACTCCGTTTATGCTGACAAGGTTGTTCTGGTCACAGACACAATAGAGGAGTACCCCCTCTCCCCGATCTCCATTCCGGAGTATCGGGTTGACTACGTGGCCCAGGTGGAGGAGATTGGAGATCCGAAGGGTATTGAGTTTGGAACAACCAAAATAACCACCGATCCGAAGAGGCTTGGGATTGCCTCCACAACGGTTGACATTATTGAGGCTCTTGGCATGATAAGAGATGGCCTCTCCTTCCAGGCTGGGGCAGGGGGAATTTCACTTGCTGTTGTCAAATTCCTTCATGAAAGAATGGTTGACAGGAAGGTGGTTGGTTCCTTCGCTCTTGGTGGGACTACAGAGTTCGTTGTGAAGATGCTTGAGGAGGGTGTTGTGAAGAAGATTCTTGATGCCCAGGCATTTGACCTCAAGGCGGTGGAGTCCTTAAGGGAGAACAGGGACCACGTTGAAATCTCACACTACCACTATGGGAACCCCTTTAACATGGGCAATGCTGTGAATAAACTGGACTTCTGCTTCCTGGGGGCAACAGAGGTGGATACGGATTTCAACGTAAACGTGAACACATACTCCAACGGCTACCTTATGCAGGCCACAGGGGGCCATCAGGACGCTTCTGCCGGGGCAAAGGTGACCTTCGTGACTTGTCCTGTTGCACGTAAAAACGTCCCTGTGATCAGAGACAGGGTAACAACGGTGACCTCCCCGGGGGAGACTGTAGACATCGTTGTGACGGATGCTGGTGTTGCCATAAATCCACGGCGGGAGGATCTGATCAAAAGGTTTAAGGAGTCCTCCATCTCCAAAGGGATAAAGCTTCTCACCATAGAGGAATTAAAAGAGATCTCATACAGTGCTGCTGGGGAGGAGCCACTTGAGGCAAAAACCACAGATGAGATCGTAGCCCTGATAGAGTACAGGGACGGGAGCATAATAGACGCTGTTTGGAGAGTGGCTGAGGAATAAGAACTACTTTCAGAAAAATTATTTGAAAAAATGTGGAATCAAAAAAAGGAAGGATGGGGGAACTCACCCCCTATTTTAAGCACTTTCCGACCCTTTACAGCCTCTCCATGCGCTTCTTTCTCAAGAAGAGCAGCACAGCAACCAGTGCGAAGAGCACTATCCAGAACACAGAGGCACATACCTTTGTGTCTGAGGTCACCGCTGCAAGTATGTTGGGAGAGGCTATTCTAATTGTTGTCTTGGCAACGTTGTTGTCCTCGTTCAGCTCAACAAGGGAGTTCTGTGGATCTATCTCCACCTCCAGTTTGTGTTCTCCTGCTCTCGCCACCCAGGTGAAGATAAGCTCTCTTGAGGAATCCTTGTCAACCTTTCCTAGCACCACGGATCCTGCCTTCTCCCCGTCCACCTTCAGTATAACCTCCACCTGCTCCGCTGCGATGTCACCGATGTTCTTTATGTTCACCTTTATCGTTAGAGGTTCACCGTCAACACCCTGATACTTATCAGAGGAGGATTTACTGCCCATCACCTCTATCTTGCTGTCAAAGGTGAGATCCGGATAGAGTATCCTGATGTTGAAGTCAACGTAATTATCGTCTGGGTTGTCCTTGGCTCCGCCGTGAGATGTGCCCTCCACTGTAATTGTTATAACCCTGCTCTGAAGCTCCTTCATGGGCGCCTTGAGCCTTACAGAGACCCAAGCCACCTGGTCCTGCGGCAGATAGAGCTCTATTATGGTGAACTTGGTCTGCTCTGCCGTCTGATTCGGGATGTATATAACGTCCGGGACCAGGTTGGATATTGGAATCACGCTCATGAAGTCGTATTCTCTAACGTTGGGAGTGATGTCGGGCGTATTGGCAACTGCTGCAAACCAACCTTCCCACTCGTTCACAAGGTTCTTCAGGGTGAGGTTTACATATTCTGGCCCGTTGCCGTTATTGGTTACCTTAATCAGGAAGGAGAGCTCATTGTTGGGGGAGGTCTCAATCCCGTCCAGGCTGTGTTTTCCATCCTTGGTGGAGACCGTCAGGTTGAATGTCTGATTTACGTACAGTTTCACGTATATTATCGTCGTCCCTCCCTGGCCCGTTAGGTTTATTCCCAATGTATAGAGTCCTGTGGGTGTCTTTTCAGGTACTTTGACCTCACAGGTTATGTTTATGATCTGTCTGTAATCTATGGGCATACCGCTCTTTATTGTGAACCCAATATAGTAGAACGTCATGTTCCATCCAAGCAGAAGCTGATAGGGCTTGGGAGTGATGTAATCATCACCATTTCCGGTGTTGACTATCTGTAGCGTGTATCCTATGGTTTTTCCTGGATCAACCGCTAGATAGGATTTGAGCGCAGTTACATTGAAACTGTAGATGTGGTTTACAATCGCTGTCAAGGGTGCGGTGCTCATTATATTCTGCTGATCCCTTATCCATCCAAGCATATTAAGAACCAGCTTTGTGTTGGCTCTTGCGTTCTCCGGTGCCCTCACCATTATCTGAATGCTTCTTGTCTGTCCTCTGTAAACCTCTATCGGGTCGGTGGGATAGACCACCTTCCAACCCGGCAGAAGTCCTCTATCTGCCAGAACCACATCTATCTTGTCCCTGTTTCCGGTATTTGTTATCTCCAGGGTAAAGTACTGTACTCCGCCTGGATCAATGTATTTAACTGAATCCTTGATGGAGAGCTTTAGATCCAGAGACTCTCCTGCCTCTAGAAGGAGTTCATCCTCCTTCTGGAGGATCTCAACCTCAGACTGGAGACTGAGACGGGATGTGCCGGTGACAATTATAGATACACTTTCGCCCTCATATGCTGTCTCAGGACACTTGACCTTAATTGTGAGTGTGGTACTGTAAACTGCACCCCACTTCTCAAATATTGGGGAATCAAGGCTAACTGAGGCGTAATGGGATCCTGTCTCCACAAAGGACCAATTCCAGCCTGCTGGAGGCTTGTTCAATGTTATATCATAAGTGTCGTTCAGGTTGCCCTTGTTCACTATCACAATTGTGTAATACGCCTCGGCACCAGGGGTTATCTTGTCCCATTTCTTCCCTGGATGCGGGGAGAACGGGCTCTCGTCAACCTCCTTGTTGAACTCAAGGCTGAAGTCAACGAAGAGGTCTAAGATCGTTACCGTTGTCAAAGTGTCTGTGGCCCACGGGTTGAGGGAGGAGTTCCCGGTTACGTTGATCCTTGCAGTTTCCCCAATATCCCCCACCCACGGTGCCCACACAGTTAATTTTACCACCGTCTCCTCCTGCGGTGCCAACTTCACATAATTTGGATTCGGATTTCCACCATCCGGTGGTGTGTCTAGAAACGCCTTCCAACCCTCCGGAACACCCTCAACCTTCAGGTATATCTTATCCTTCTGAACCATTGAGACGCCTTTACCAGTGTTTCTAACAGTTATGTTGTAGGTGACAAATTTGCCGGGCTCAACGGTTTTGTAGAGAATCTCAAGATGGCCATCGGGATATTTCATAGGTGAGAGGTCCACTCCAAAGGTTGTCTGGGGGTTGAAGAAGCCTGTTCTGTTCAGGTCATAATGGAACTCTGGCCAATCCTTCTGACCCTTAATGGCTCTTCCGCCGCCACTTATGCAGTAAACGTTGCCCTCAGAGTCCCCAATGACGACCTCTTCTTGTCCGTCCAGGTCAATGTCCCCCACAACTGGTGAGGAGATCCCTATGGGAACACCAGTATCGTAAACCCAGAGGACGTCCTGGGTTGCACCATCCCCGGGGTATGTTATACCTTCATCAATCCCATCAGAGGGGTCACCGTCAAGGGCGAAGACCTTTCCAGAGTTGGATCCAATAACTATTTCAAGCTCATCGTTAGAATCAAAGTTCGCAATTGCGGGGGAGGACATAACCCTTCCGCCAGTGTCAAAACTCCAGAGGACATTGTGATACTTTGAGTCCATAACATACACTTTTCCATTGTCGCAGCCGAAGATGATCTCATATATGAGCTCCTTCTCCTCCGGGTCCTCTTTGGCCATCTGTATGTCAGCTACAGCCGGGGAGGAGAAGATTGACGCCCTAGAAGAACCGGTGGAGAACTCCCACAATTTGTTTCCTTCAGGGGTGTACACGTAGAGCTTACCACCCCATCCCTCCCAGGTCTTGGGGTAGCCTTCCGAAGATCCCACAATGATCTCCAGGTTTCTATCTCCTGTGATGTTCGCCACAGCTGCTGTTGCATAGGTCTGGTGGCCTGCCGTCCAGCCGTGGGTCCTCTCAGAATAATCAAGATCTCCGCTACCAGTGTATCCGGAGAAACCCCATATCCTCATTCCTCTGTCGTGGTTCCCGATCTCCAGCTCTGTCCAGGTTTCCTCACCTTCGTATGGAACCCTCCCATCCCAGAAGCTTCCGTCAAGGTCGGAAGCAACCACCGAACAGCCAATAAGCCCGCCCTCGCCCCCTGTTGCCACCTCCTCACGGAAAATAATACCACCATCTATCCTGAAGGCCTCAATCCAGCCGCGACGGGACTCATCATCAGAGGCCAACACAATTTCCAGATCGTCCTTGTTCCCTGTCCACTCACCCTCAAGGTCTGTAATACACGCTGTGGAGAAGTAATATCCGTTGGTGTTTCCTTTTTTCCACACCACTACTGGCTCATTTCCCTCTGTTCCAAGGCAGAGTGCACCATCCTTCACACCAATAATAATCTCTGGGGAAGGCCCTGCAGCTATGTCCCCCACAGTCACGGATGAGAAAATGTGAGGTGGATCAAAGTCCAGACCCGATGTCTGTGGGGTCTGACCAAGGTAATCAATGACATCGCCTGTGTAAGGCTCTCTCCAGAAATATGTACCATCTGAGCGGAGGGCATAGACGGCGTCGCCAGCAGAAGCTATTATGATCTCCATCTTGCCATCTCCGTCCAGATCAGCTATAGCGGGAGAGGAGAGCGGTTCTCCTTTCACCTCTGTTAAGGTGGTCTTCCACTCAAGAATACCCCCACCTGCTCTAGTTATGCTGTCATCATGGAGAGGTTTACCCTCCTCGTCCACAGGCACAAACGGATCCAGGCTCTTGAAGTACTCCCTCTTCTGGGCCATCCATTCCTCAAAAGTTAACTTATCAAAGTTGAGGTGGAAATCCCCGTATCTAACCAGGTATACCCCTAGAAGACCAGCACCCACCATCAACAAGATGATTCCAAGGGCCGTGGACCTTTTATAACTCATACCCATTTCCATCATCTTTATCTCCTCCGAAGCAACCTACTTTTAGCTTCACGAATACAATAACCCCACAGTGGTATTTTAAATGTTCCGTACACTTTCGTATTGTGGCACCTGGTGGGAACGGGCGCCAGCAATACGGTTCATTACTTCTTTCTTTATTAATTTACTGTTTATATATCTCCTCTTTAAGGAGGGGAAGAACTCGGTACGGAAGAATGTTCTTGTTTATCTGGGTAACCTCCAAAATCCTCACATCATCCCTTCTCCGAATGTCCTGCAACAGGGAATTTCTGGATTTCTTATGCAGTGTGAGAATAATAACCTTGTCAGAGTCCATAGCTTCCCTTACCGCCCTTACAAAACCCTCGCTCTCTACCTCAAACTTGCCAACCTCGTCTATTACCACCACATCACAGTTGGTAATGGCGTCCTCTATCGCCTTTACACCCACCTCCTCCAAGGCTGCGAGATTCAACCCCATACCCATCACCCTCTTTTTAGACTTTAAACCTTCCTTCGCGAGAACGTCCTTTTTCCCCGTTTGTATGGAGATTACATAATGCCCAACAACCCGACCGTTCTCTATAATGGGCTCTGTGAGCATACCTCCAACCGTGATCTCTTCTTTCTGAAGCATTTCTATAATCTTTTTGAGCGCATGAGTCTTCCCGGATCCAGGCAAGCCTGTTATCCCTATCTTTAACTTCATTACCATTTCAACCCCCACACTTCTTGCCCCTAAAAAAGGGTGTTTAAGTTTCACATCCCCAAGCCCCGGGGCATGTGCAACTGTCTTTCTTTGATTTTACAGCAATTTAATAATAGATTGTTATAGTTAAACTTTATGTCTCCTGTTCAGCCCCCCTTTAACTGTCAATTTATGAAAGCTGAAACGAAAACGTCTTAGGATGTGAGGATATCGCTACAATAGAGGGAAAATAGAGGCGGGGAAGCGAAAGATTTATACCTCCGATTCATCATTTAACCCCAAGGAGGTGAAAAAAATGGTAG
Source organism: Thermoplasmata archaeon (assembly GCA_021160765.1). Classification (GTDB taxonomy): domain Archaea; phylum Thermoplasmatota; class Penumbrarchaeia; order Penumbrarchaeales; family EX4484-36; genus EX4484-36. The sequence goes on along the minus strand of JAGHBW010000236.1, from coordinate 1,021 downwards.
TTGGATTCATACTGATAAGCACTGCGCCGGCGAAGGAACACGAGGTTTACAACAAGCTCTCAAAGGTTCCCGAGATTGTAGAGCTCCATCCTCTCTTTGGCGAGTACGACTTGATAGCTAAGATAGAGGCGAGGGATTTCAACACCCTGGGGCAGATTGTTGTGGAAAAGGTTCGCTCCATAGAGGGCGTTATAGATACAAAGACCCTAACAGGGATTAAATTCTAATCTAATTGGCTCCAGAGAGGTGTTGGCACATGAAAAGCAGAGCCGGACAGAGAGCTGTCGTGATTGCAGCCTTTTCCATTCTTCTGTTAGCTGCCTTTTATTTCATATCCTTCGGGCATCATATTGCAGAAGCAGCGGGAAATGAAACTGCTGGAGGTGGGGGGTCCCTCTCCAACGTGGATAATCTTGAGCTCTTTCTCTACGTCTTCCTTCTCTCCTTTGGCATCGGTGCCATAATCCTTGGAGCATTCACAGCATACTTCGGCTCGGGAAAGTCCAGGGTCTTCGGTGCATCCCTAACCATAGGGGGCTTACTGGTCTATCTTTGCTTCATCTACTTCCGATTTGTATCGGAGGGTGATGACACCCTTCTGGGGTTGGTCCACTGGAGTGCTGTCCCGTTTTTGAAGGTCTTTCTGGTTGTACTGGGTTTCATAATCGGTTTGGTGGTGGCACTGGTTCTCTTCCTGGTTGGGATCATAAAATCCTGACCATCATTCTTTTTCTCTTTTTTTCTAACAGTGCTTTAACGGGACCACCGAAGAAATGAAGAAACAAGAGGTTTCCTAGGGAGTGAAGGGTGTCAAACCACATAGACATTGAATATACCACAATAATGGATGCAATTGTAGGTGGGTAGAATATAAGCATGGAGATATTGGTGATCCAGCCGTAAAGATACCCAGCGAACAGAGAGTAAATGTATAAAAACGCCTCCTTTCTCTTAACTTTGGGATATAGCAGTCCAGCAAGGTATCCAATAAGACCCCAGCCAGCCATCATAAAGGGGGTGG
>JAGHBW010000085.1 GCA_021160765.1 Thermoplasmata archaeon | reverse complement strand
GGGTGGGGGAGGCGGGGGTATCAAGGTGCGGGTAATAAAAGACATATGGGAAGGGAGGGAGTAACATATCCCATGAAGGAGCATTCAACAGCTACCCTCCCGCAGAGAAGGTTTTCCTTATCGTGAGCGAAAAGATATTGAAGAGGATGAAGGAGATCGCATCCTCATCGTCAAAGGAGGTTATAGGGCTTTTACTGGGAAGTGCTGAGCTCAACATAATTAGAATTCTGGGCCATTATACAGGTCCTCAGATAAAGATGAAAACACGGGTGCGACTGAGCAATCGTGCTGTTGCGTGGGCGGCAAAAGAGCTTACAAAGGAAGGAGCCAAGAACTCGCTAATTGGATGGTATCACTCTCATCCCGGATTTGGTGTTTTTCTCTCCCCCAGGGATTTGAAAACGCACTCCCGTTTCACACAGCTATTTCCCCTGACTTTGGCGCTAGTGATAGACCCTGTGAATGACGATACTGGGTTTTTCATCGCACCTTTAGGAGTGGCAATGAGGATTCCTGCTGAGAACATCCTCGTTAAAAGGGAGGGGGAGGGGAAAGAGGAATTTGAGAGGAAGTATAGAGAGATAAGAAGGAGGGCACTTGAGAGCTTAAAACCATACTATCTATGTCCTATATGCCATTCCCCGGTTATACCTCTTCAGGACCTTGGGGGCCCAGTTGGGGTGGAGAAGGGAGTTAGAAAGGGCGGATTGATTGTATATCAGGAGGACCACTTTCTATGCCTGAGGTGCGGTAAAAAGTTCCCAGGCGCTGCCCTCCCCCTCTGTCCAAAGTGTGATGGGGATTTAGTAATGGATATAGAGAAAGGGGCCTTTTATTGCGAAGAATGCCACATGCATCATTACCCAATTAAAGGAATAAAAAGGGTAGTTCAGGTTAGGGTTAGAAGAGAGGAGGAGAAAATCCGATGGCCCTGGGAGTAATCAATGCTTTTTGGCCCAGCTGTAGGACCTTCTCTTCGCCTTTACACCATAGCCGCAGGAGGAGCACCTCTTTTTTCTCACGTGGTAGGAGTGCTTACCACACCTCCGGCATCTGATGTGCACCTTTCTGTTGCGCTTTCCGTGTGATGGTGTTCCCTTACTCATTGTACCACTCCTATTCCTTACGGCGATATATAGATTACGTTATCCCCTCTTACAATAGCTAGATGGGATTTCCTGAGCAACTCCCCACCCCTATACTCCTCCGCCTCCTTAAGAACAAGGTTCATGTGGGGGTCAAATCCATCCAGTACCCCCCTGTACTCCCTCCCACCTTTAAGTTCCACTATGACCCTGCTGTTCAGGGAGCTGTTTAGCATATTTATGGGCTTCACCGCCATTTTACATCAACCCGGGGGGTTCGTAAAGTCTTTTTTTATTTAAGTTTTGCTTAAAGCACCAGATAAGCTATAGAATGGTGCATATGCGGATAAAAAGATCGTATTACCACCTCTCCTGATGTACCTGTTCTGGAATATATTCATCCTCCCCATGCGGTTCCTTCACCTCCCCGGGGAGGCCCACTGCGATTATTGAGAGAACCCTGTACCCCGGGGGTATGCCGAGAAGGTCCTTAACGTACTCCTCACTGCTTTCACCGTTTTCCCTATACCTTCCCCTTATCTGTATCCAGAACGATCCCAGTCCAAGCGCTGTGGCAGAGAGTAAAAGATATGTGGCTGCAACGGAGAGGTCCTCTACCCACACACCGCTCCTCCTCTCCTCAGCAACAAGAACTATTCCCACTGAGGCCTCCTCAAGTCCCTTTGCCCCCCCTCCTTGCTTTGCCTGGCTGAGCCTCTCCAGCATCTCCCTGTCCTTAACTACAATGAAATGCCACGGTCTTCTCCCCCTGGATGATGGCGCTTTAAAAGCAGCCTTAAGCATCCTGTCAACGCTCTCCTGAGGCACCTCCTCCTTTCTGAAACGCCTTATGCTCCTCCTTCTCCTGACAACCTCAAAGAAATCCATACTCTCACCCCCTTCTTTCACCCACCCCCGGGGGGAAAGGCTAATTTAGTGAATGCGGATAGTACTCCCCGTGCAGTATATAGAGCACCCGTTAATAAAACCCAACTCTATAGAGGCCAGGGAATTTCAGGTGAAGATTGCCGAGGCTGCCACAAAGAGATCCACCCTTGTGGTAATCCCCACGGGACTTGGAAAGACTGTAATAGCCCTCCTTGTAATAGCAGAGACCCTGCTTAAAAAGGGACCCCTCGTCCTTTTCCTAGCACCCACAAAACCGCTGGTGGAACAGCACTATGAAACCCTGAAAAAGTTCCTTCTAGCCTCCCCTATCGTTCTTTTCACCGGTGAAATTCCACCCAAAGAAAGAGAGAAAAAGTACAGGGAGGCAGCGGTCATCATTTCAACCCCTCAGGTTATCTACAATGACCTCCTTGCCGGCCGTTTTGCGCTGGAGAAGGTCAATTTGATAATATTTGATGAAGCACACAGGGCTGTTGGAAACTACGCCTATGTACCTATCGCCAGGAGATATCTTCTGGAAAGACCCGAATCTCTTTCAATGGGCCTAACGGCCTCACCCGGATGGGATGAAAAAAAGATATTGTCTGTGTGCACAAACCTTGGAATTGATCACGTTGAAATAAGAACACAATCTGACCCGGATGTTGCGCCCTATGTTCAGGAGATTGACATAGACTGGATAAAGGTTGAGGTGCCGGAGGGTCTTAAGATTGTTAGGGACATCCTTGAAGAGCTTCTGAAGGAGTACGCGATGAAACTGGCGAGGATGGGACTTGTCTACAATCCCAAAAGGCTAACCACGAAGGAGTTGATAGAGGTTGGAAAGATAATAAGAAAGAGGATGGCTGAAGGTGGAAGAAGGGCCTCTCCCCATCTATTTCACGCGGCCAGCCTTCAGGCACAGGCCCTTAAGATATCCCACGCACTGGAACTGGCGGAGACTCAGGGTCCTAAAGCTTTGTTTCAGTATTTGGACCGCCTGGTAGAGGAGGCCTATTCCCCCTCTGCATCTAAAGCGTCTAAAGCCATTGTAAAAAATGATCTCTTTCGGAAGGCTTACAACCTAGCCGAGGCAATTAAGGATATGGAACACCCCAAGGTCAATGCAGCAGTGGAGGTGGTTAAGGAGCAGATAAAACGGAAGAGGGATTCCAGAATTATTTTATTCGCCCAGTACAGGGACACTGCCACCCTCCTTCTTGAAAAACTCAAATCATTGGGGGATCCAGACATAAGACCCATAAGATTTGTTGGGCAAGCATCACGAAAGGGTGACAAAGGATTAAAGCAGAGGGAACAGAAGGAGATTATAGAGAAGTTCCGCCAGGGAATATATAACGTTCTCATTGCAACTTCGGTGGCGGAGGAAGGGTTGGATATCCCCTCTACAGACCTTGTTATTTTCTACGAGCCCGTACCCTCCGAGATAAGGACCATACAGAGGAGGGGGAGGACCGGTAGAACCCGCATGGGGAAGGTAATAATACTCATCACCCGCCAGACCCGAGACGTAGCATATTTCTTCTCATCCATAAAGAAGGAGAGAAAAATGGAGACCTACTTAAAAAGGCTCAGAGCGACTCTTAAACAGAAAAGGCTTATCGCAGAGGATCACGAGCCAACATCCCACTTTGTAAGGTCAGAGGTGGGGAGGGGTGAGGAGACCTCTCAGGAGATTCCAATAAAGAGGGCGTCCACGCCTGCCCAATTAACACTCACCTCATTTGGGAGCGGTGAAAAGGAGGCGAATAAACAGGCGAGAGCGGCTCCCTCAAAGGAGGAGGCGGAGGGAGGTGGGGAAACCGGTGTGGTAATATGGGCCGACCACAGGGAACTCGCAAGCCCTGTGGTTGAAAAGTTGAGGGAATTGGGTGCAGAGGTTGCTCCAGTAACCCTTCAGGTGGGAGATTATATCCTATCCGACGATATTGCAGTTGAGAGGAAGAGCACAGGAGACTTCGCTAGATCCATTGTGGACGGCAGGCTTTTCTCCCAGGCCAAGGAACTTAAGAGCCATTATCCAAAACCCATAATTGTAGTGGAGGGGGAGATGAATGAGGCTATCCTAAGCGTAAGACCTGAGGCCCTATGGGGCGCTATAACATCGCTTGTAGTGGATCTGGGTGTTCCCGTTGTAAGAACCTTGACTCCTGCAGAGACCGCTGCATTCCTTTTAGCTACGAGAAAGAGGGTGAAGAAAGAGAGGAGCGGTCCCCCACCTCTGAGACGGAGGAAGGCCGGGATGACCTTAGAAGAGCAGAAGAGATACATCTTGGAAGGGCTTCCCAACGTCTCTGGTTCCACTGCACAGAAACTTCTGGAGGAGTTTGGAACGCTGAAGGAGATCTTCAGTGCGTCACAGGAGGATTTGAAGAAGGTCAAGGGAATAGGAGATAAGAAAGCGGAGGAGATTTACAGAATAATGAATTCCTAGCTCCTTACAAATATCCTGTATTTCTCCTTGGGGTTTTCAAGCTCGTGAATGATCCTCTTGACTATGAGTTTTTCAGGATGACGCAGTGTGGAGACCCTCTCGCAGATGTCTGTAAAGGAAGAGAAAGGTCTCTTCTTTCTCTCTTCTAGGATAGCCCACATGGTCTTTTTACCGAGCCCGGGGAGAAGCTCCAAGGAGTGGAGGCGGGTGGTTATTGGCTGGGCGGTGTTGAAAAACTCCACAAACCTCTCCTCCTGCTTTCTAACTATGTCCTCCAGGACGTATTGAAGTTCCTCCTTGGCTGCGTGGGTGAGGTCTTCGTAGGAGATCCTCCTCTTCACCGCCTTTATCTTATCCCTTTTCTCCATCTCCTTCCCCACATAAACCCTCTCACCTATAACGAAGTCAGCCTCATCCCGGGGGACCATCTCCAGAATCTTGAACTCTTTCTCGCCTATGGCGTAGACTATCGGCTCCCTATGAAACTTCTTCATATCAGGTAATCCCTGTGGGAGATAGTCTAGCACATAGGCGTATTCCTCCATGCGGGCCCCTCCATTAATTGAAAGGTATATCTCATTCACGATATTTATCTATAACCCCAAGAATTGCCTTCAAATCCTCTGTGGTTAGCTCAAACCTCTCTTTTGCAAAAATAGGCCGCAACTCTGCCTCATCTCTGGGCATGAGCTCAATGATCTTAAAAGCATGAAGGGGCGTAATCCTCTCAAACTTCAACAACTCCTCTATAAGCTTTTTAGCCCTCTTTTCATCTATTCTACTGATCTTCTCAGAATGCTCAAGGGCAGCCCTTATCTCAAAGGTCTCCTCCTCCCCCTTCTCCCTGCCCTTCTCCACGATCTCCCTGAGTATCTTCGCAACTTCAGCAGGGGTCAGATAATCCTGTGGGTTCTCCAAATCCATTCCTCCTTAAACTCCTTTAAAAAGCGTATTCTTAAGGGGTATATAAAAGGTTTTTGAAGGGGCCCTAAGAGTTTTTCACTTTTTTAAGGTGCTCTGGCCTTGCAATGAGGATCTTAAACTTTGTTCTCCCAACCCTTACCTTGACCAGATAGGCATTACCTCTTCTGCCCACAACCTCCCCTATCATTCCGTGATATCTGGGGTGTGGCATACCCTTCTGGGATGAGGGTTCAAGAACTATGGCAGCCTTTTCCCCCACCTCAAATGTTTTAAGGAAGGTAGTTATGGGCGGCATTCCCCTTTGTCTGGGAGATTTACGGAGGATCCTCCTTGTCCTTACCCGGAACCCCTTGGACCTCTTCACCATCTTTATTCCTCCTTCTCGTCTTCTGCCTCCACATCCAGCACATCCAGTTCAAGCACCTCAAGGGGCATTGATAGCGCAGATGCGATGGAAGGTATTGTCCTGCCACCGTCCCCATGTACCAGCTCCTTGATGTAGAGCCCCCCTTCCCCCACAATCGTGAGAGTTGCCACCTCACCCTTTACATCCTCCACCTCTGCCCTGTACACCCTCCTGACCCGCACCTTGTCCGCCCTTCGGTGCGCGACCCTGTTCGGTGTGCGCTGTCTGATAGGCGAGGAGGGCAGAAGGGACAATACCTTTTTAAGTTTTTCTTCTGGAATCTCGCCTTGAAGAGATCTTATTCTTACACGATAGGTCTTCTTTCCCCTCACAGATTTGTACCTTTGTACGTCCTCCCTGGAGGAGTATTCAAGACCTTCTACTTCTACCATTCCCTGGGCACTTTTATTTATTCTCTCTTCCAGCGCCTTCAGGTCCAGTTTTCTCTTCCTGGGTGAGGATAGTTCCATTACAAATGGCCTTCCACTGCCTAGCATAAGAGCGTCTACATCCTCCCTGCCCATCCCATGAAGTTTGTAATTGACTGCCTCAGCTTCGTCTTTCATCACCTCCCCTATAATCTCCTCCACTGATGTGGGGTATTGTTTTCCCGTAAAGTTGCACTCTGGACACCCTCTTCCACCACACGCCTTATGGGGCCAGTGCGTCTGAGGAATGCCCCTTTTCAGTTTTCTATATCTCCCTTTTATGAAAAGAGGCGCGATAACCATTTCAACGGAAAGAAACTCGGTGTCCAGAATGAACACCACGTCTGGCTTATCCTTGCTGTACTCTGCACCGGTTATCTCTGAAAACCTCTTTCCCACCTCTCTATTTATCTCCTTTCCTATCGGCTCAGGAGTCTTGAGGCCGTATTTCCTCCAGATCTCCTCCTCCCTCTCTCGGATCTCTTCCGAGACCCTTGTTCCTATCTGGAAGGTCTCAAACTCCACGGTTTTCGCGGATTTCAAAACCAGGTCAACCATTTTATCCAATGAATCCATGAGTCCCTCACAGAGCTTGCACTTCTCTTCTTTCTCATAGTAATGGCTTGCAGGAAGGTGTTTAAGGATTTCAAGAATCCTCTCCCGCTTCTTTCCCGTTACGTTGCTCTCAACCACCTCTTCAAGAAGCAGGGTGAAGGATATCCTGAGAGATCTGCCCCTCTCCTGATTGCTCAGGCCAGTTCCTGCCCGGCCAAAGAGCCTGCCCAGACATCGGTCGCAGAGCCCCTCAGATGCCAATTCCATAATCCTTTCAACGTTAATCCTTTCCATGGAGAGCCCTCACAACAGTGAGAATAGGAACCCCACCTGCATTCCCATCAGCATTATATACATGTGCCTCCAGGCGGGGGAGTTTTCAAAGTGTTCGTCTGGTCTATCCCCCTCCCTGGCCAGGAGATAAGCGACCCATGTGCCCCAAGGTAAAAGAATAAGGCCCAGATAAAATGCTTTATCTGGAAGAAGCCCTTTCTGTACGAAAAAGAGTGTGGCGAGAGACGGGAGGAGGAAAAAGGGGAGCGATAAATAAATTGCCTTTTTTTTGCCGTACACCACTGGAAGAGTTCTAACCCCATATTTCCTGTCCCCCTCCACATCCGTTAAATCTTTGGTCGTAGTGGAGCCCACAAGGTATATCGCCATAACTGCCCCGATTGCCCAAGGGGTTGGGTCCGTAATGTTACCGAATATGCACCAGGATGCGACGATTCCCAGCATCCCCCGGGGAAGAGCAATTGAGATATTGGATATCCACAGCCTTTTTTTCAGCCGCAGGGGGGGAACAGAGTAAATGATGGTAAAAAGGGCTATTAAGAGGATCATAAAGAAGAAGGTCCTGCCCACAATAGCAGCCCTCCAGAAGGAGAAGAGGTAGAGAAAGACCGCTATCCAGAGTGTTTCTTCACGGGTGTAAATCCCAGAAGGAAGAGGGCGATAGGGCTTGTTTATCCTATCTATGTCAATGTCGTAAACCTGGTTTAAAACATTTGAGGCAGCGTTCATAAAGACGAGAGCAGAGACTCCCGTTAAAAGTGGATATAGAACTGGTCGGGAGAGTGTTATAAAGGGGTAGGTGCCTGTGAAGGATATGCTCTCTAATGTGCCTTCTTTAGCTAGAGCCATAATAGCACCAGCCATTCCACCGATGAGGGGTGGAAGAAGGGTGAATGGCCTCACTAGATCTATTAAGGCCCTTATTCTCACCGGAACGTATTCTGCCTTCTCCCAGGGGTCCTTCGGGTATATTTTAGCGCACATGGAGGGTTGGAAAAGGGATGTAGGTAATTTATTTATTTTGTTAGAGTCCTTCACCATTGGTGAAAAAGGAGCATTACCGAGGAATACTCGTTGCGGTGTGCGATGGTGTATATCGTCCGGCAGAGGACTCCTTCCTCCTTGTGGATGGTGTTCTAGATTTCCTCCCAGAGGGAAATGGAAAAACCTTTCTTGAAATGGGCGTGGGGGCAGGAATGGCATCTGTTGCGGCCTTTCTCAAGGGGTATGAGGTGTTCATATCAGATGTTAACCCGAATGCTGTTAAATGTGCTCTTGAGAACATAAAGAGGGCGGGTGGTGATGCCAATATAATTCTGCCGGAGGAGTTTTTCAACTCCTCCGGTGCAACTTTTGACGTCATCGCATTCAATCCCCCATACCTCCCCGGAAATGAGGAGATACCTATATTTGAAAAATTGGCAGTTGAGGGGGGAGGTAATGATGGGACTGGGGTTATACGCCTATTCCTATCATCTCTCCCTTACCATATGAAAGATGATTCTGTTGTACTAATTGTTATCTCCTCCATGAACCGCCCGGAGAGGTTGATGGAAGCATATCCCAATCTCTCTTTCCACCTCCTTAAATCCACTGACATGGGCTGGGAGAGGCTTTACCTTTACCTTGTCAAGCCCTTGGGGGAAGGAGTTTAATATGGAATTCTCCATCTCCCTTCAGATGACACTTTACCTGGTCAAGCTGGGAGGCTCAAGAATTACGGATAAAGGGGGAGAGATGAAAGTGGACAGACCCTCTTTAAAGAGCCTAGCCCAGCAGATTAGGGAGTGGTGGGATGTGAGGGGCGATGACGCTCTGATACTCGTGCACGGTGCTGGAAGTTTTGGTCATAGTGGCGCTAAGAGAATGGGGGTGGTGGGAGGGGATAGAATGGGAAGGGTTATCGGTAGTGAAGATCTTCCAGGGATAGCACAGGTGCACAGGGAGGTGAGAGAGCTACATATGGAGGTTTTAAAGTCTCTCACCGATCTGGGCTTACCTGCGTACTCGCACCCCCCATACCCCTCCGCAACATGGGAGGGCGAACCAAAACCTGGACGCAGCTTAAACATCACACACCTCAAACTAACAGAGAGTGCCTTAAGAGGTCTTATTCCAGTTACTATGGGGGATCTTATAGAAGACCCAGTGCTTGCTTACTCTGTGGTCTCTGGTGATCACCTCATCCGGGCAGCAGCAGAAGAAGCCTTAAAGAAGGGATATGCGGTGAAAATAATATTCGTGATGAGTGAGAGAGGCATAAGAAATGAGAATGGAAATTACATTAAGAAAATGAACCCAGATGAGGCAGAAAAGCTTCTCATCTCCCTCACAAATTTAGTTCTGGAGGATGAGAAGAGAGTTGCAGATGTAACTGGGGGGATATTCCTCAAACTGAGTGTTGGAATACACCTTTCCAAAAAAGGGGTGGAGGTTGTCTACACTGATGGGGAGGATGGTGCACTGCTAAAGGAACTTAAAGGAAGGAGTGAGAGAGCATCAAGGATTATTTAATGGGGTGATAACGAATGAAAAGCAAGGGCAGAAACGTGAAGGAGGTCCACCAGGAGAGAAAGGAGGACCACCTCCGGATATGTATAAACGAGGACGTCTCCTCCTCAAGGAATTATTGGGATGACGTCTATCTTGTACATAGAGCGCTTCCAGAGGTGAACGTGGATGAGGTGGATTTGACAACGGAGATCTTTGGAAAAAAGCTCTCCGCCCCCATAATAATATCCGCCATGACTGGTGGCTCACCCAGTGTAACCCATATAAACGAGAACATAGCACGGGTGGCCAGTGACCTTGGTATAGCCATGGGGGTGGGCTCTCAGAGAGCAGCCATACTGGACCGGAGTTTAAGGGGGTCCTTTGAGGTGGTCAAAGATTACTCACCACCTCTTGTCCTAGCCAATCTGGGGATGCCGCAGTTTCTTGACCAGGGAGATGGAAAACCTTTTGGGGTGGAGGAGGCAAGGGAGGCCATGGAGATGGTGGGGGCTGATATTTTAGCAATTCATTTAAACTTCCTTCAAGAGTTTGTTCAGCCCGAGGGAGATAGAAGAACAGAGGGTGCTACAGAGAGGTTAAAAGAACTAGCCAAAGAGGTGCCCATTGTTGTTAAGGAGACAGGTGCTGGAATCTCAAGAGATACCGCCCTTCTCCTCAAGAAGGCAGGTGTGAAGGGGATTGATGTGGGTGGTCTTTCTGGAACCTCCTTTTCGGCTGTTGAATATTACAGGGCGCTTGAGGCAGGGGATGACGTCAAGGCACACATCGCGAAGGTGTTCTGGGACTGGGGGATCCCCACTCCCGTTAGTTTAGTCCGCGCCTCCGTGGGGATTCCTCTCATCGCCACCGGGGGTTTGAGACATGGCCTTGACGTGGCTAGAGCCCTCTCCCTCGC
>JAGHBW010000251.1 GCA_021160765.1 Thermoplasmata archaeon | reverse complement strand
TTCCAAAGAAGGACTCCCCATATGATGTGCATGCCTATGCCAGAGGAATTGCCGAGGAGCTTCGCAGAGCAGGTTTCAGAGTTCATGTTGATGAGAGGGACATAAGACCCGGAAGGAAGTTCTACGACTGGGAGCTTAAAGGAGTTCCAATGAGGATTGAGGTGGGAATGAGAGACATTGAGGAGAATGCGGTTATCGTTGTGAAGAGAAACACTCTGGAGAAGATTAAGGTGTCCCGCACCTCCCTTCTGGTGGAAGTGAAGAGGATACTGGAGGAGATTCAAGAGGAGCTCTATAGAAAGGCGGAGGGTTCTATGAAGGAGAATATCTTCACTCTGAAGAGTCTTCAGGATGAGGCAGAGGCGTACAGGGGTATAAAGGGCATAATAAGAACAAACTGGTGTGGGGACATGAAGTGTGCTGAGAGGCTGGAGGTGGAGCTGGACAAGAGCTTCTTGGGCTTCCCCCAGGATGAGGAGCCCGATGGCGTCTGTGCTGTGTGTGGGCGAGAAGCGAAAAAAGTGGTTTACCTGTCAAAGAGCTACTGAAGAACTGGGATGGGGAGCATAGGACATTATTGGGATGCGCCCATCTCTTCCACATTTTTATAATGGTAATGGCCTATGAGGCCGAAGAGGGTTATCACAGCGCATATAGAAAAGAGGCCAATGTCAAAATATTTATTCTGGGGAACGAGGTACAACGCAGTCCAGACGATATATATGAGAACCCCTGCTATAAAAAGCATGTCGCTTATGAAACGGGGAAGCGCCGGTGGTGCGTGTATTTCCTCTTTGAATGTCTCTTTTACCATCGCCACGGAGTAATGGTAGTTCCTTAATAAGTTTATCGGGGCCCTAAATTTTTTCTAACTCCTCTGCATACAGGTCAGTAAAGAAAAAAAGAGGTGGGGGAAGTGAGCGTGATTATAACAATCCTGTATGATAATTACACAAAAGATCCAAGATTCAGAACTGGATGGGGATTCTCAGCGGCTGTGGAAGTTGAGAAGGGAAAGATACTATTTGATACTGGATGGGACGGGGAAGCATTGCTTCACAACATGGAGTTGTTGGGGTACTCCCCGAAGGATTTTGACATGGTCTTTCTTTCCCACAATCATTGGGATCATGCTGGAGGGCTACCTCATGTTCTTAGAATGTTGAGGAAGGATGCGGTAGTTTATCTACCTACTTCCTTCTCCAAGCGGTTCAGAGATGAGATCAGAAGGAGAAATCCTGCGGAGATTGTTGAGGAGGCTCAGGAGTTGCCCCAGTTCGGCGTTTACACCACAGGAAGCCTAGATAGTGAGGTTATAGCGGAACAGTCAATGGTTGTCCCCCTTGAAGAAAAGAATGGAAACCTTGTCGTCGTTGGATGTTCGCACCCCGGGGTGGACAGAATAGTTAGAGCGGCGGAAAGGTTTGGCCCGGTGTACGGTATTCTGGGAGGCCTTCATGGTTTCAGCGACATACCCTTCTTCTCCCGCCTTGAATTTATTGCCCCACTGCACTGCACCAGGTACAAGAGGGAGATTCAGAGGGCCTATCCTAACAGAACGTATATAAGGGGGGTTGGAGAGGAATTCAGGTTCTGATACCCATTACCTTCTGGAGTGGCCAGGAAGCAAAATTTATATACCCAATTCCCGTTAGAGAGTGCCGCACTTCCCGAAAACGGCGATAGGAGTTGATAGCAATGACCGAGGAAAACGTTGTTTACGTAGGAAAAAAACCAACAATGAACTATGTGCTGGCTGTGGTGACCCTGTTCAACAGCGGTTCTGATGAGATTGTTATAAAGGCCAGAGGAAAGGCCATTAGCAGAGCTGTGGACGTAGCAGAAATCGTTAAGAACAGGTTCATCAACACTGTGAAGGTGAAGGACATACAGATCGGAACCGAGTCCCTCTCCTCAGAGGAGGGGAACGACGTAAACGTCTCTTCCATAGAGATAACCCTGGCTAAGGAAGAGTGAATTTAGCCCACAGGTGGGGATTGCCCTATAACTGAAGAGGGGCTCTTCCATATTTTTTCTTACCGTATACTATGATTGCCTCGTCCAATCTAAGGGGTTCTCTCCAAATCTTAAGAGGGACTCCGCCGTCAGATAGAAATGTCTGAGTCAGAACGATTCTTGTTTTTTGAAATGACTCCTCCAGCCTTAGAAGCACTCCCATATCTCTTAAAGGCTCAAAGAGTGAGTGATAATTCAGTATCACCACCCCAGTGCACTCCTCAATGAAATTGGAGAACTCCTCCAGCTCTTCCGGATCCCTTTTGAGGGTGAAGACCACGTCATTTAAATCTGCCAGGAACAGCTCACCAGACCCCTCATATCCCTGCATACTCCTCCTCATACGATCTACAGGCCCGATGAAGAGCGTTTTTCCACTATTAATCCACTTCTCAGGTTTGAGAAGAACTTCCCCTACCAGTGAAGAGACCTCAGGTGTGTGAAGAATAAGGAGGTTTTTTTTCACATTTTTCAGGAGGTCCAAAAGGACTTCTTCAACTTCTATACTCGTCATGAGAACAAAGCACTATACGTCAGAACAATATTATTTTTTTGCATGGGGGTGGTCATAGGTAGAGCTCATGAATCTTGCTCATGAAGATTGATTTGGGTAGAAGGCCTACGAGCCTTCCTGCAGGTGCCCCATCCTTGAAGAAGAGCGTTGTGGGGATCCCCATAACGCCATACTTCATAGCAACCTGGGGGTAGTGGTCAACGTTCAATTTGTAGAACCTCACGGTGCCTTTATACTGGTGGGCCAATTCTTCAAAGATAGGCTCAAGCTTTTTGCATGGGGCACACCACTCCGCCCAAAGGTCAAGAATGAGGTTCTCCCCCCTCCTCAATGCCTCCTCCAGAGCTTTATCGTCTATTTCAACAATATGAGGTTCCTCCTGACCTGTCGCTTTCTCTGAAGATGAAATCTTCTTCAGCATCTCCTGAAGTTTTCTCTTCTTTATTTCCGCAAGTTCTCTGTCATCATCTGTCACGGACATGATTTTGGCTGAAACGTTCAGGATAGATAAAATTTGTCCCAAAGGGGTTATTCCGGAGGGGGGCGAACCCTCCAGTACCAGTGCCAATTTTTAAGCACCTCTGTGATGACCTCCGAGGAATGGTGGAGATATACGTTGTCCGTTTTTATCCCCTGGAGATGGGGGAGTACCCGCAGGTAGTCCTGGACCCCGGGGATATAGACTATTTTTGCCATGCCCTCCTTCCGAGAGCTGTTTAAAAGCGATACAATTCTGCTGACCTCCTCCACCGTTAAAAGTGTGCTTTTGAGGGCGGCAATCACAATGACAGCCCCTGGGTTTGTACTGTTAAGGATTCTTTCCAGAACAAGTCGGTACCTCTCATACCCAGCATCAGCAATTAGGTCCACAGGATTTAGTGGTTCAACCCCGGGGGCCATTTCCACAATATCCCTACTCACGTTGGTTGGAAGCTGTGGTAGCCTGAACCCTCTGGAGGAGAGGCGGTCCGTAAGCTCAATTGCGGGGCCGCCCACATTTGAAATAATAATGACCTCATCGTTGTTTGGAGGGTGGGAATTTATGGAGAGGAAATGGGTCTGTTGAGTGAGAAGTTCCACACTGTTCACT
>JAGHBW010000130.1 GCA_021160765.1 Thermoplasmata archaeon | reverse complement strand
CCGGATGAGGAGATATACTCATATACCTCCTGGGAGGTGATGGAGGGGGAAGGGGTCTTCTCCAGCAGGGTGCCCAGAGCCCCCATCTACTTCTACTCCGTGGCAGCTCTTTACAGAGTGTTTGGCGTGAGTCTGGAGGTCTCCCGCCTACTCTCCGTACTGGCCTCCACTGGAACTATTCTCGCCATCTACCTCATCTCCAGAAAGCTTGCAGATGAGAGGGTAGCACTCATATCCGCAGCTATCTTCTCCCTCTCACCCTTCACGCTGAGGTATTCATATATAGCGTTGACGGAACCCTATGAGTGGTTCTTCCTCTCCTTCTCCATCTACTTCCTTCTCATCTCACTTCAGGATTCCAATGATAGATACCTCGTTATAAGCGGACTTTTAGTGGTTCTGGCAGCAGCAGTTAGACGCTCTGCCCTTGCGGTGCCTATAGGGATCTTCTTCTTCCTGCTCATTTACAGCTACAGGGAGGGGATAAAAAGGACCTTTAGTCGGCTCGCCATATACACCTCCTCAATAGTCATTCCGTTTGGTCTCCCATTGTATCTAGCTTTTCGCATGGGCGGTGGGGAGGGGTTGAAGAAATTCATAACATTTAAGGGGGCTGAGGTGGGGCACTATCAGGACCCATGGTGGATTGGTATACAGCTTTCATGGTTCGCCCCAGTACTCCTAATCTCCCTAGCTGTTGTCTCTGCATACCTGCTCTACCGCCACACACCTGAGGGACGTAAAAGGGACCTTCTCGGACTGCTAGCCCTTGGGTACCCCTTTCTTTTGAGAACCGCCATTCCGTGGGAGTGGGGGGCAGAATCCGCACTCCTTCTCCTCCCCCCCGCTGCAGCACTTCTTCTGCTTCTCAAAAAGAGGTTCCCGTTGTGGCTTCCACCGATTATATTCTCTCTATCCGCTCTCCTCTCTGTTGAGGTCTTCCTGGGTGTCTTCCTGAAGGTCGTTATATACATCTTCTCCTTCTCTGTGGCCGTATACATCCTCTCCTCCTACATCAATGAAAAGTATTCCCCTATACTCACCTCCCTTCTCTCCGCCCTGCTCATATTAATTTATCTGCGGAAGCCGGAGGTACATCTTATAACGATCCTTACCCTTCTTCCCGCCCCTGTGGTGGTCTCCACCTCAATCCTCTATCCGATCTGGAGAAGGGGTGTGTGGCCGGCGATGGCTATAGCTGCCGGCTCCCTTCTCCTCCTACTTCTTCAGATGGGAGGGTCGTTTATCCCGCTGATTATTCTCGTGGCGTCCCTCTCTATCCTGCTACTACCAGAAAGTCTTATGGTGAGAGGGGGTTTACAGAAGCTTCCACACCTGGGAGCATACCTCCCCCTCCTCTCCCTTCCATTCCTCCAGATAAACCACTCCATCGTAGTTTTAACCGCCATTATCTCCGTATCATACCTGCTTGTGGAGGGGGTAGGTAGGAGGGGATTTCACACCTATGTACCGTACGTATTCATGCTTCTACCACTTGCGGCACTTATATTTCATCCCACATTACATGCCCTCTCCGCTGTACTCTTCGTCTATCTAACAGTCTCTTTTATCCTCCTCCTTCCTCCTTTGCTGAACGACAATCTCTCACCCCTCCTTCTCTTCTCCTCCGCTGCCACACTCGGATTTTACATGAGATACGCTATTATGACCGTCTATACGTATGAATTCACACCAGCATCCTCCATTTTCACAGGAGGCGTTTTGAGAGGCAGGGGGGGAAGAGCGCTTAAGGGAGTTCTCTTTCTGGTGATCCTCTCCTCCCTACTGTCAACCGCTATATACTCCACAACTCCGTTTTTTGAAAGAAGTGAGCCGGACCAGCACCCGTATATGTCCACCGTAAGGAGGGTCGCTGAAATTGTAGATGAGAGAACTGATAACGATGAGTACATTCTAGCCTGGCATACCTTCGCCGTTGAGGCAGAGAGAAAAACCATTATTGAGGTTTCCAACGCCAATTATTATCCGCCGCTGGAGGTCATAGAGAAGATGGAGGAGATGGGGGTACGAATCTTCGTGAACGATTTCTATTTAAACAGGCTGTTATTTGAGAAGGAGGTGTTCAGGAACTACATAAGGGGGAACTTCACACTCATTGGTGTCGTGGAGGGAATAGAGATTTATGAGAGAAACCAATCTCCCTAGGTGAGGGGCAATGTTCCCGCTGGCACACATGGGCATACCGACACTTATAATAACCCGCTTCAGGAGGGATGTGGATCTACGCCTCCTCCTCCTAGCGCTTATGCTCCCCGACATCATTGACAAACCCATTGGCCATCTTCTCCTTCATTCGCTGAACAACGGCAGGATCTTTGCCCATACACTGCTTTTCCTCACCCTTCTTCTTATCCTTGGGGTGAGGTGGGAGGCCTTTCGGTGGCTTGCCCTTGGCGTGGCAATCCACGACGCACTTGACCTCATGTTTCTCGCCCCCACCACCTTCTTCTGGCCCATCTTTGGACCCTTCCCCACAACGGAATTCACCCCCTCAACATGGTTATACAGCCTGTTTCACGACCCTGTTGTTCTTGGGGGGGAGATAGCAGGTGCCACCTCCTTTCTATATATTGGATACAGGGAGGACCTATTCAGCCTCACCCACCTTCTTGACGTTGTTAAGAAAGGGAGGCTACCCAGGGAGGAGGTGGTGGCCTGAAGATAATAATCAGAGAGCGCCCCGATGATATATACATCATCATGGTGGCCTCAACCATCCTGCTTTTACTCCACATCCTGGCCCCATCTCTCACACCCCTGCTGGTTGTATTTGGGATTCCATTCATTCTCTTCTTCCCCGGGTGGGTCACAGTGTCAGCACTTTTTCCGGAGAAGAAGGGGCTTGACCTCCTTGAGAGGGTTGCACTCTCCTTCGGCCTCTCCATAGCGATAACACCCCTGATAGGGCTTCTTCTCAACTACACCTGGTATGCAGACCCGGAGCATCTGGGTATAAGGCTCTGGACGGTGTTGCCCGCCATCTATGCATACGTTGTCCTCATTGGACTACTGGCTGTGAAGAGGAGAACCTCGCTTGACCTGGAGGATCGCTTTGAGATCGTGATAGACATCTCCTTCCCGGAGGAGGATACAACCCCACTTGACAAAGCCCTGACAGTAATTCTGGTCATATCCATCATAGCTTCTGTGGCTACCCTCATATACGTTATCGTTACTCCAAAAGAGGGTGAGCACTTCACCGCCTTCTACGTCCTTGGTCCGTCTGGGAAGGCCAGTGGCTATCCAAGGAATCTTACTGTGGGGGAGAACGCAACAATAATACTCGGCGTTGAGAACCATGAATATAAAACGGTTACCTACACAATAGTTGTGTATCCCGCACTTCGTGAGGGGAACTACACCAGAGAATATAGCGTGGTCCATCCACCCATATTTTACAGGTGGAACACTACGCTCTCATACACCTTCGCCATAGCAAGGAACGTGACGGTGAAACATGGGGAGGAGGTGAAGATTCCATTTAACTTCTCAATATCCAAACCAGGTTTTTACAAACTCCAATTACTCCTCCTTAAGGATGGACGCGTGTACAGAGACCTTCACCTCTGGATTGATGTGAAGGGAGGTGAGGAGGTTTGAGATATACAAGCCGTGGCTCCCTTCTCATACTACTCTCAACCGCGCTTTACCTCTACGCCTACCTCAGAATGAGCCTTGAGATTGCAGTATCTTCCTCACTTCTCCTCTTCTACATTCTTTACAGGCACCTTCTGTTCAGGAACACCCTCAGAAAGGTGAGATTAAATCTGACACGGTGGAGTCCAGAGGAGGTAGCCTTCAGGGGGCACACCCTGACACTTTACGGTGTTCTTGAGTCCAACATTCCATTAAAGGTTCTCATTACACAGGAGATCCCCGACAACTTCATTCTCAAGGAGGGGGTAAGCAGGGTTGCTGGTGTTGCAGAGCCGGGAAAACCAGTGGAGTTCAAATTGGTTCTACAAGCTGTAAAAAGGGGGAGAGCCACATTGCCGCCTCCCCAGGTGGAGATCCGGGAGGGAGCAGGGATAATGGTTCACGAAACTGTTGCGGGGGACCCCATCTCGCTTCACGTTCACGCCTCATGGCAGGATGTCCTCAGGGCTAAGGCTGTTGCAACAAGGTCGGAGATGGAGGTTAGGGGAACGCTGGAACTTGGTGTGGAGGGGTTGAGGGGAGACCTGAAGAAGATAAGGGACTGGACCCCGGGGGACAGGCTCAGGGACGTGGCGTGGAAGGCGTCAAGCAGACTTCAAAAACTGCTCACCAAGGAGTTTGAGGTTGAGGTAGAGGTCCCTGTGGTTGTTGCACTGGATGTCTCAAGGGGGATGAGGGACTCCATCAGGGTTCCCTCAAAGCTGGACCACGCCCTCAACATAACACTTCAACTCGCCGCGATATTTGACAGGAGGGGACAGCCCTTCGGCCTGATGCTCTACGATGAAACAAGGGTGATAAGATATTTGAGACCCAGACGAGGGTCCTTTGATCTCGTCCTGACAGAGTTGCTGCTTCTTCCACCGCCATCACCGCCGCCCTCTCTCCTGAAGAGGGAGCGGGGTGGGG
>JAGHBW010000112.1 GCA_021160765.1 Thermoplasmata archaeon | reverse complement strand
GTGGGGAAACTGAACAGTCTAATAGCAGCTCTCTTTCTTTTTGACGTTGCACTTTTCATTTCTGTGGGAGTTCTTCTGAGGGCCCCTGGGGACGTCCTAGCGGCCTTTATTATGATTTTTATTGCCATCATTTCAACGCTGATCTATAGAAGGGTAAGGCCCTCTCCACGCCTTCAGAGGCACCCCTTTTTATCATACCTGGTAGTGGTTCTATTGCTCTCCATCCTTGAGGAGACAATGGTCACTCTGAACGGTGGAGGGTTAAAGGGGGAAGCTACTAGCCTTCCCCACGACCTAATCCTTTCAATACCAGTATTTCTTGGCATAGGTCTGGGGATCGCCCTGACCGACAGGATCTCCCCGCTAAAGCCGGGGGAGCACTTCCTCTTTGGAGCGATCTTTGGTCTTTTAATAGAGATTGTGATCCCAGGGGACTTCTCTATAATGCTAGTGGGTGGGGCTATGGGAATTTATGGGTATATAATGAACGCCTACACACCGGAAAACAGGGTGGAGAGGGAGATTGGAGCCAATGGTCTTCTTAAAAGGCTGTTGCTTACACTTCTCTTAGGCTGGGCATTTATAATAGTAGGTGCGATATTGGGTGACACGGTGTATAGAATATACATAAAGTAGAGCGGTTACTCTACCGGTCTGGCAATGATGATGTTTCCCTTTATGGATTCTATTTTCACCTTTACCTTCGTACCCCTTCCAACCCCGGGGACGAACATAAGATACTTCCCCATTCTTATCATTCCGTCCCCCTGCCTCCCAACGCTCTGAATGGTGACCTCCATTACATCCCCCACCTTAACGGTGCTCTTATCCTCCTGGGAGGTGCGGCTCTTCTTTACCTTAACAGGTCTTCTTGCACCGCAGGCCATGCAGACCAGCATGAGAACCCGTCCCTCCCTCTCCAGTTTAGTGTCTGGTCTGCCGCACTCCGAACAGAGGACGTAGGTCTCTACATAGTCCTCTATCTTTTCATTGATTTTATCCTCAGGAACCAGCGAGTTGAGGATGAGTCTTCTTCCATCAATCACACCTGCGGTACCCAATTCTTTCAAGATGAATTTGTAGAACTGCTCCATATGGTCCATCCGGTTTATCCTCTGTACGATGTCCACAAAGTTCCTGATGATGGTGGTCTTTCCCTCGTGAAGCACCTCTGCCTTGGGCGTCTGGAACCTCTCTGTAGCCTTGGCAACGTCCTCCGGTATCCTCTCCCAAGCTCTCTGAAGGAGTTTTTCATAATCGTAGAGGACATCTTCTCCCTCTACAAGGTTCATCTCCAAATCCTGGGTGCTTTCATTCTCCTCTGCCTGAGCCATTTTAATCCCTTCCCGCTTATTCTCCTCTTCTATATAAACCTCTTACATCCTCTCCGGGGCTACGATCCCAAGCATGTTGAGGGCTGAGGATAGGGCCCACCTCACAGAGAGCACAAGTGCCAGGCGCGCCTCCCTTATCTCCCCGGGGGCGTGGAGGACGGGGGAATCCCTGTAAAACTCATTGAAACTTCTGGCTATCTCATACGCTCTCTGGGCGATTATGTGAGGTCTTGCGCTCTTTGCCGCCTCATAAACTGCGTGGGGGAGGAGGGATATGCTTTTTACCAACTCCAGCTCCGCCTCCTCTTGATACCTCTCAACAAATTTTACAGTGGGTGTGGGGGCCTCCCCCGCTTTTCTCAGTATGGAACAGGCCCTTGCATGGGAATACTGAATAAAGGGTGCGGAAAAGCCATCAAAATTCAGGGCGTCCTCCCACCTGAAGGTTATCTTCTTCTCAGGCTGGACCTTGATAATGTTGTACCTCAAAGCACCTATCCCAACTATGTGTGCTATCTCGTCCATCTCCTTCTCACTTAGGTCTTTCCTCCTCTTCTCAACCTCCTCTTTGGCCTTTCTTACCGCTTCATCCATTAGGTCATCAAGATAGACCACCCTTCCCTTTCGTGTGGACATCTTCCCCTCCGGAAGGGAGACGAAGGAGTAAAATACGACCTCTGGAAGTTTTTCCACTCCGAGTTCCTTTAGGGCCTCCCGCAGATAGTAGGATTGTAACTTGTGATCCTCACCCAGTATGTTTATAGCTCTGTCGCACCTGCTCAGTTTCCAGAGATGGTAGGCGAGATCCCTTGTGGTGTAGAGGGCAGAGCCGTCAGACCTTGTGAAGAAGAACCTTTTGCTCTTTCCGTGAATTGGTTTATCCGAGAAATCCAGATAGTACGCTCCCCCCTCCTCCCGGGACCTTTCCGACTCCCTGAGGCGAGAAATAACCTCCCTCAGTGTCCCATCAACAACAACCTGACTCTCGTAGACGTATCTGTCTACAACGACTCCCAGCCTTTTTAGAGAAGAGTCCATTCCTCCAAGGACCTTCTCTACGATCTCTTTAACCTCCTCCGCCCGTGTTGGTTTGTCCTTGGGGTGATTTATATGCCTCTTTAAATCGCCGTCCTCCAGAGCCTGCTCATATTCCTTTAGCATGTGGTTTATTCTCTCCTCCACATCCTCCTCTTCCAGCCTTCTGGAGGCCTCCTGATAGTATCTGACGTAGATGTGATCAACCTTGTCCCTCTCCGGTGGAGGTAAGTCTTCCTCAGAGAGGTTCTTCACTCCCCATACAAGGGTCATCACCTGCTTGCCCATATCGTTAACCCAGTATTGCGCCTCCACGTCCCATCCAGCATAGCGGAGGATTCTCACGAGGCTATCCCCGATGATAGGGTTTCTGGCCCTCCCCACGTGAAAGGGTCCGTTAGGGTTGGCTGAGGTGTGCTCCACAATAACTCTTTTCCCTATCCTCCCCAGGCGGCCATAATCCTCCCCCATCATCTCCAGTGCCGAAAGGGTGTTCCTCAGAAGCTCCTCTCTTTTGTAAGAGAAGTTAATGTAGGGCCCCTTAACCTCAACTGCATAGTTCTTCCCCCCAAGCTTCTCTCCCAGTTCCACTGCGATGGCCTGCGGGCTCTTTCTGAGCTTTTTCGCCATCTGAAAGCATGGGAGAGCGAGATCACCCATCCCAGGAGGAGGTGTTTCCAGGCTTGTGCCTTCTACCCCATGTTCTCGTAGGAGGGATTTGACGTCCCCCTCCACCTCATTGAAGAAGGGTTCCCACGGGTCGTGCATATTGGTACCTGTATTCATCAGACACCCATCAGAAGATGGTATATTAACATTTACTCACCTCAAATTTTATTAGACACCCCTTCAATCTACCAACCATGCCTATGAATGTATTAGGTGAGGTTCCCTTCACAGAGGAAGAGCTTTTCCGCTTCAAGGTCTCAGTGGAAGAGGGTCAATGGAGGAGGGCTGAGGATAGAGGCGCACTTATTGTGCGGGTGCCGGGGGAAAGCGTTGATGTTGTCTCAGTCCTGGAGGATTTGTCCGAGAGGATGGGGGTAGAGGAGGTTGAGGGTCTCCAGACGGTTGTGATCATATCAGATTACGAGGTTATGTCAGCAAAGATAGAGGGTTTACGAAGCGCTATTGAAAGGGCTTTAGAAAGGGACCGGGAGGTTGCGGATGAGCTTCGCGCTGCTGGAATACCGCCTTGGGAGAAGTACATCTTCACCGTTGAGACAGATCCCCTTCAGAGGAAGAGGTGTGGAATTATTATTCCGGGCTTCTGGAAGGATGTAGAAAGAGGGCTTATCAAGGTTCCAGAAAACCTTCTCCCCAGCGACGATGTGGAGATCTATTATGTTGTGACCCAGGACCTTTTCAAGAAGATGAGGAGAGGGGAATTCATGGAGTTTGTAATGAGGTATCGGGCGGAGGAAGAGGTGGTGTTTGAAGAGGTGGAAGGGGAGGCAGAGGAGGTGGTTTACGGAGATCCCCAGGAGGTTCTTCAGTCCTATGGATTCATGCTGGACCCAAACCTCTCCCGCCCCTCAGAGGGGATATACACTATGAGGAGGGGCGGTGTTGAGATTGTACTTCTTGAGAAGGAGAGGGGGGAGGGAGAGAGACTTATGAAGAGAATACTCAAAAGAAGGAGAAACTCTTATGTAGTGCTACTTGCAGATGGGTTGACCGTGGGACGGGGTTTGAGAAGCCTCACAGCACCCCCCGGGGATATAGTATCGCTGGAAAAGTTCGTTAAGGAAGTGCTGAAATGAGGGTGCCAACAGGATGCTCCTCACTGGACAGACTACTTGGAGGGGGGGTGGAGAGTGGGGCAATAACGGAACTTTTTGGTGAGGGGGGAACAGGGAAGACCAACATATGCCTTCAGTTGGCCAGAAACGTGGCCAGGGAAGGTCAGAAGGTAATATATATAGACACTGAGGGGGTCTCGCTGGAGAGGCTGGAGCAGATGTGTTCAGGGGAGGGGGACTTCCAGGAGGTCCTTAAAAAGATACTATTTTTTGAGCCATATTCTTTACGGGAGCAGGAGAGGGCGGTGGAGAGGGCCATAAAGATAGCTGAGGCGGAGGTGGGTGTTGGGCTTGTTGTGCTTGACTCTGCCACTGTTTTCTATCGGATGAACCTGGGTCAGGGGAGGGATGAGAGGGGCAGGCACCTTCTCGCCAAGATGACACTTGAGTTGCTTAAATTAGCGAGGCAGAGGGACATTCCGATCCTGATAACAACCCAGGTCTATTCACACAGGGACGGTGGGGATGTTCTCCCAATAGGAGGCCATGCCCTTTCACACAATGCAAAGGCTATTCTGAAGCTGGAGAAGGCTGGAGATGGGGGCCTGAGAAAGGCCACACTGGTGAAACACAGATCAATGCCCACAGACAGATCAACCCTATTTCGTCTGACACCCCGGGGGGTGGAGGATGTGAAGGAGATGGAGGAGGAGGTTGGGGAGGAGATGGAGGGTGTAGGGATATGAGCCGAGGGAGATGGGGTTTAAATGGAGATTATTCTCTCCTCAGAAAGGTTTTTATCAGAAAATACAATCAAGGTTTCCGGAGGCGGTATAATGGCGCATATATTTCCACCGTGCCCGAAGTGCGAGCGGGGGGTTCTTCTCCCATTCTCTCGCGGGGAGGACATTTTTGAATTGTGGAAGTGCAGTGTTTGTGGGTACACCGTGAACAAGAGATAGGCGGCGTGGGGAACTTCAGTTCTCGTAAGCCGTGAACTGTGATAGAGGAGGGGTTATCTCTCCTTTTTTCCTTTTTTTATTTCT
>JAGHBW010000238.1 GCA_021160765.1 Thermoplasmata archaeon | reverse complement strand
TATTTACTCCCCGTACTGGTTTCTGCTGCTTCTACCCATAAAACTCTGTACTACCAGAACCACCAGCAATATCAGTATCACTATCAGGACGACCATCTGCATGTTCAACTTGGATTTCGTCTCTCTGCCTGCTGTATCTATGGAGGAGGAGAGCTCCCTCTTTGACTTGTTCAAACTGTTGTTCAGGTCCTCCAGATTGGCAAGTATGGTGTTTAGTTCCGAGAGTTTGAGGAGGGTGGTGTTTATCTCATCCAGCTTGGAACTGCTTCTGTTCTCAAAGGAGGCGATGTACATTTTTGTTTCATAGAGTTTCTGACCGATCTCAGTATTGTGAGATGAGAGGCTCTCTGAGAGGTCATCTAGCCTTTCTCTAAGTTCAGATAGTGTCAGCTCATTAAGGTGGTTTATGGTGTCGTTCAATTCGTTGATCTCTTTTGTGAGATTGTCCTCACTCTCCCTCAGCATGTTCATCAAAGTGAGCAGATCTAACCTGAGTTCTTCATAGAAGTTGCTCATCATCTCACTCATGCTGTCCAGCTCTGCGTGGAGGGTCTGGTTGGTGGTGTTAAGCTCTTTTGAGAGCTCTGTCAAAACGAGCATAAGCCAGTCCCTTAATGCATTGTGATCCGAAGTTATGTTGTTGAGCAAATCTAAAAGCTGGCTGGAGAGAGAGGAGTTGAGCGAGTTCATCTGGACGGTGACCGTTGCAAGGAGGTTCTGGATCTCACTGTAGAGAGATGCGTTCACCTCAGCCAGCTTCTCCAGCACACTATCTTCCTTATCACTGATGTTCTCAAGGTCTGATAGGGCTTCCAGCATGTTGTCCTGCAACGCGTCCAGTGTGCTCTGGATATCAACAGCTCTCTCCTGTATGTCGTTTACTGTATCGTTGATGCTGGATACCGTTCTGTTGATGTTTGTGATCACATCTATCCATTCAACAACTTCAAAGGTGGTTGTCCCAACGATAACCCTTCCTGATATGTTGGCGTTCACAATAACATAGAAAACCCCAGTTTTTGTGGTGGTGTTGGTGTATTTATAGAGCCCAGCCGATGAATCAAGGACGTCCATGAGGGCCTTGTCAACTACCTTGTTCAACCCCTCGTCGTATATCGTTATCAAAAGGGAGGTGTCTGTGGTGTGTTGCAGAGGCTCTCCGCATTTCGTTACAGAGGCCAGAATGGAATACTCCGCCCCCCTGCTGTTGTACTGGAGGCCGGTCAGTAGGTCAACATCTATTCTTGGCTTCATGGGCTCCATTGTTATGGGCACCTCTTTGGTGGTGTCCATCTTCTCCTCTGTGTACGTGTTGTAGTACCCCTCCTTGTAAACAACTATGGAGTGAGGGGTTTTACGGATGATCCCGCTTCTTTTCTGCGTAAACTCCGTTACCTGTATCCATTTCAGACGTCCATTTATATCCGTACTTCCGCGGTAGACCTCTGTACCTGCAGAGTCCTTCACCTCAACCACACCATTGGACACAGGTAAACCGGAGGTGTCCTTCACATTAAGATGAAGATACCATTTAACGGTAAATACGGAGTAAGCATCACTAAGCAGAGGGGAACCGGTGTATGTTGTGTTGAGGAAGGTGACCCACGCATTGTTTTGCAGGACAATTGCAGTGGAGGAATTGATCACCGTGCAGTTGACGAAGGTTGGATAATATCCGCTGATGAGTATGTTGTATACGCTGTTACTGGATATGTAGTCATTATAATAACGGGTGCCACTGGAATAATAGGAGTGTATGCCTATCCTGCTATTCCTAATTATGTTACCCATGACCAAGAAGAAGTCGCTGCTTATCAGTGAAATGGAGACATTATCAGATATGAAGATGTTGTATTGAATGTACAATTCAGAACCATAGGATGAGTATAAACCATACCTGGAGTTGTTTATAATTATGTTATTAGCGATGATTCCCCCCTCGCCCGTAAAATGTATACCAAAAGTATTCCCCGTTATGTTGTTAAAATACACCTCACAGTTGCTTCCACTTATCTCGATCCCGGCGTCGCCCCACGAACTCCCACTGTTCCTCACAGTGAACCCCGAAAACTTCACACCGTCCGCTGTGATATCCACAACATCCCCACTCCCACCACCGTCAATGATCGTTCTGGTTGTGCCGTTTCCTATGACGCTCAACCTCTTGTTAATTCTTATGTTCTCGTTGTAGGTTCCATCCCACACATAGATGGTATCCCCGGAGCTGGCAAAATTTATCGCTGTCTGTATTGACGTGAAATCCCCATTTCCGTTCTGATCAACAATCCACGTGCGAGCAGCCTTTCCATCCTTCACCGGTCCCAGAAATCCCATAAACGCTGTTCCCACAATAAACAGTGCCAAAAAGAGGGTGGTTCTTTTATACATATTTTTTCACCTCTTAAACATCTGCGGAAGCGCTGCCGCACATGGTGTTGTGGACGCATTTCCGCTGAGATACACAAAATAAGGGTTAGAAATAAACCTTGCGGGAACCTTCTCATAATTTGAAAAAGAACTGCTGATAATTATCGCTTGTTGAAAAAGTAGAGGTTATATGGTTACAACACGATTCTCAGAAGGTAGAAGAGGAGGAAGGTGGCCAGAACGATGTTCACAATAGCAGGTCCTATCTGGGGTTTCACCTCTATTCTGGAGAGATCCTTAAAAAGCTCTCCTTCAAACCCCTCTCCTTCAAGCCCTTTTATGTGAACCGCTACACCCCCCATCCATCTGTTTACAATTAGAATTCTTCCCCGGGGCTTTATCACCTCAACCTGTTCTCTCTCCTCCTCTATTTTCCAGTTCTTCCTCCTCAAGACCTCCCTCAAACTCTCCCTCAGTTCCAAGGGCCCCAGATTGTAAACTATGAAACTCCTCCTGAACCTTATAAAGAGGTAGAGAAAGAGGAGGATGAAGAATAGTGATGGATTGAGCACTCCAAAAAGATACTCTCCAGCCCCTTTTCCGTGTTTGAGGGAGAAGAGAAGTATGGATATATATCCCGGAATTAACACGGAGAGAAAGAGCACGTTCAGAGTCCACATCTTAAGGATAAATGGTCTTCTCCTTAGGTGTGCAAAACCAAATAGGTATATGAAAAGGATTGCAACGGCGGAGAGGGGCAGTAGCACAAAATCCAGTAGAAAGGACATCTGTAAGAAATTCATTTTGTCCTTTTTTATACTTTCCTTTTTAAAACTCTCCTTTCAACCTCTTTATCTCATCCCTTATCCTGGCCGCCTCCTCAAATCTGAGCTCCTGAGCGGCTCTTCTCATCTCCTCCTCAAGTGCCTTTATCACACTCTGAACGTCTTCAACATCTCTGGTCTCCACCCTCCTTACGCCTTCTCTCAGTATGGTCCTGATCTCCTTCTTAATGCCCCTCGGCGATATCCTATGTCTTCTATTATACTCCATCTGGATCCTTCTTCTTCTCTCCGTCTCCTCCATCGCAGACCTCATGGCCTCCGTAACCTTATCAGCGTACATTATCACCTGACCCCTAACGTGCCTTGCAGCCCTCCCCATGGTCTGTATCAGAGCGGTCTCAGAGCGCAGGAATCCCTCCTTGTCAGCGTCAAGTATTGCCACAAGAGAGACCTCCGGGAGGTCTAACCCCTCCCTCAGAAGGTTTATTCCAACAATCACATCATACCTTCCCTCTCGCAGAGCCTTGAGGATTTCAACTCTTTCCAACGTCTCAACATCCGAGTGGAGGTAATTAACGGAGAGACCCATCTCCCTTAAATAATCGGCGAGTGTCTCTGCTAGTCGCTTTGTAAGTGTGGTTACCAGAACCCTCTCCCCCCTTTCCTTTCTCCTCCTTATTTCCCCTATCAGGTCCTCTATCTGCCCCCTGGTGGGCCTCACAATTATCTCAGGGTCCAGAAGCCCTGTGGGCCGTATGATCTGTTCAACTATCTGAGATGAGACCCTCCTTTCAAATGGTCCAGGTGTTGCCGAGGTGAAGATCACCTGACCCACCCTCTCCAGAAACTCCTCAAAGGTCAGGGGTCGGTTGTCGTAGGCGGCGGGGAGGCGGAAACCGTACTCAACCAGGTTTTTTTTCCTTGAGCGATCCCCCTCATACATCGCCTGAAGCTGCGGAACTGTAACGTGCGATTCGTCAATAATGGTGACGAAATCCCTTGGGAAGAAGTCAAGAAGTGTGTAGGGCGGTTCACCTGGTGCCCTTCCGTCAAAATAGCGTGAGTAGTTCTCTATCCCTGTGCAGTAGCCCATCTCCCTTATCATCTCTATGTCGTAGAGAACCCTCCTTCTGAGCCTCTCCGCCTCAACGAGCTTCCCCTCAATCTTAAACAACTCCACCTGTCTCTCCATGTCCCTCTCTATCTCTTTCAGTATCTCCTCCAGCCCCTCCTCAGAAATATTGTAGTGGGTGGCGGGGAAGATGAGTGCCTCCTCAATCTCTTCCTCCACGGTGTAATTCAGTGGATCAAGGTACTGTAGGGACCTCACCTCACCCCCCTCCAGATTAACCCTAAGAACCCTTTCCTCCACGGTTCCTATATCAAACAATGCACCCCTCAGTCGGAACTTTCCCTTATCCGGTGCGACCCCCCTTTGGTACTGCATTGAAATGAGTCTCTTAAGAAGTTCCTTCCTGGAGATTTTAGAACCTCTCCTCAACCTGAGTGATGCTCTCTCGTATTCAGCGGGGGAGCCAAGGCCGTATATTGCGGAGACGGAGGCTACAACTATGACGTCTCTTCTGGTGAGAAGGGCCTGTGTGGCCCTGTGTCTTAAACGGTCTATCTCCTCGTTTATGGATGCATCCTTCTCAATGTAGAGGTCCTTCTGGGGAACGTAGGCTTCTGGCTGGTAGTAATCGTAGTAGGAGACGAAGTATTCCACAGCGTTCTCGGGAAAGAAGGCCCTGAACTCCGCGGCCAGTTGCGCAGCTAAGGTCTTGTTGTGTGAGATCACAAGGGCTGGTCTCTGAACCCGTTCAATTACATTGGCCACGGTGAAGGTCTTTCCGGAACCAGTCACACCCAGAAGAGTCTGGAACCTATATCCTCTTCTTAGTCCTTCAACGAGTTTCTCTATTGCCTCAGGTTGGTCCCCTGTTGGTGAGAAATCCGATACAAGACGGAAGGGCTTCACGGCAGTAGAGGTGATGTGTGGGTTAATAATATTAACGGAGGAATTTTTACACCTTTTGTGAAGGATGACGAAGAGAACGAGACCGGAATATGGGTGAGGCTCCTTCCGTTCCTCATGCTTTTGGGTGTTCCAGTAATGCTTCTGGACTTGAGGGTGGTGGGAGAACTTGCTGTTTTTTACGGTGCGGTAGGGACGGGTTCTGTGACAGCAATATTTGCAGGTGTGGGGCTGGGGCTACATCCACTCAGCGCAGCCTTTGTTGTTGCCTATATAGAGAGTATATACTCCTCCTTCATCACAATACACTACCACCTTCTTCTCAAAATCCCCCTTCTTGGACCACTTCTGGCAAAATACAACGAGAAGGCGAAGAAGGTGCTCAACAGAGCTATTGTGAAGAGGCTTGAGCTCCTGGGGATCTTCTCCCTAATGTTTATCCCAACCTTTGGTACGGGTGCCATAACCATGAGCCTTGTGGGAAGGACCCTGGGAATAAAATGGTGGAAGGTGTGGATGACAGTGACGCTTGCAAGCGCCATCAGGAGCGTGATAATAGCGGGTATTGCTGCGGGTTTTATATCCCTCGTCATATGATCTCTCGGTACACCTTGTAAACCCTTTTCGCTATGTTTTTCCAGGAGAACCTTTCGGGCAGTGTTGTTGGATGCCCGAGTGCCTCCTCTATACCTTCAGCTATGCTTTCCGGCTCAGGATCCACCAGTACCCCCTGTCCGGATAAAACCTCAGGGATTCCCCCCACCCTTGTGGCAACCACTGGAAGGCCGGAGGCCATGGCCTCAAGGAGGACGATCCCGAAGGACTCCCCTGTTATGGAGGGGAGGACAAAGACATCTGCGGAGTTGTAGATGTATGGGAGCTCCTCATCTGGAACGTACCCCAGGAAGGACACACTCCTCTCTACACCGGCCAATTTCGCTTCAGATCTCAGCATCTTCTGGAGGGCACCCTTCCCGACGATGATCAATCTGGCTTTCCGGTGGACTTTAAGAACATCTTTCATGGCTAGTATGAGGTTGTCCACACCCTTTTTTGGAACAAGCCTCCCAACGTAAAGTATGACTGGGTCGCCGTCAAAGAGTCTTATGCCGCTCCTTGGCCGGAACCTATCAGTATCCACCCCGTTGGGGATGACAATGCCAGGGTTCACAGTGAAGTTTGATATAAACCTCCTGGCAGCCTCACTGACGGATATAATGCTATCCACCTTGGAGAGGGTTAGGCGGTAGCGGGGATAGGTGTATGAGAGAAACCTCCAGAGGTGTTCATAATCGTACATAAACGATACTGTGTGATTGGTTAAAACTGCTGAAATGTTGAACGTCTTCGCTGCCTTTATGGCGGCCAAAGGCAGGCGGGCGAAAGCGTGGTGGACGTGAACCACATCATAATCCCTCACGTACTTCTTAAGAATTGAAGGGAGCCCCGGGGTTATTGTGACCTTGAATAGTGGGTCCTTCACCGCAGGGAGGCGGAAAACATCTCCCTCCGCCTCTGGGTCGCTGGTGAGTATTGACACATCGGCGTAAGCGGAGAGGAACGAACTGAGTTCCCTGACGTGTCTGGCAACTCCCCCGGCATGGGGAGAGAACCACTCAACAACTTGTAAAACCTTCACAGGGGGAAATGGGCATATGGATTAAATACTTCACCTAAATCCCGTGGAACTTTTGAGTTGGGAATAAGTTATGAGTTGTGTAAAGATGAGGTGGCGGGGGTTAATGCAAGTTTTAATAACCTCCTTGAATATGGGTGGGCGGCCCATTTAACATATGGAGGAGTTTAAAATGAGCGAGAAGAAAACCCCCCCAAAGCCATTACCGGTTAAGGACCGTTTCAAGAGGGTCCCCATCAAAATGAGATCGCCGGAGGAGAGAATACACGATTTTGACCTCTA
>JAGHBW010000134.1 GCA_021160765.1 Thermoplasmata archaeon | reverse complement strand
TCTCTATCTCCTCCCCCATAGGTGTCATCCACGTGCTGTAGCCCATAATCCCCTTGGTTGAAAACCTGTATTGTATGCTCTCTGGAGCAACCCCCGTACCGCCCGGATCAGTGATGAGGACCCTTACCACAACGTCCGTGGAGTGAATCACCTTCCCGAGAGTGGGCTGGATCATACTAAAATAGGGGGGCTCACCATCGTAGTTGAAACGGAGGAGGGGGGAGTAGGAATATCCGTTTCCAACCCTGTCCATAGCCCTAAACTGGATAACGTTCAGCGTGCCGTTGGAGAGGATCATTTCAAACCTGGCCACACAGGTCGTATTGCTCGTATATTCAATGTCTGCAACGTGGTGCCATACAAGTAGATTCTCCTCTCCCCGATACGAATAAGAGACCTCCACATATCTCGGGTCAACCCCTGCTCCCTCATCCTGGAACACCGCCTCACAGAGGACGGTTCTGTTGAAACTCCATCCATCTATTTTCGGTGAGACTTTTATGCACTCTGGGGGTGAATCGTCCACAACGGGTCCTTTTATCATGTCAGAGAAGACGCTTCTATAACCCCCTTCTGCCATAGCCTCAACCTGGAAGTAAAAGGGGACGGCGTTCTTTATCTTCAGTGGGAGAATATACTCCTCACCGTTTGTATAAATAAAATCCTGAGCCGGCATAAGCCTTCTCTTCATGGGGAATGGGCATCCAGGATACACCTTTCTGATGCCGTTCACCTCATAATAAAGCCAGACCCTTGGATACCCAGGAGCAGGAGGTGCATTTTCACTGTTGAAATATGTGGCCTTGAAGTAAAAGTACTCTCCAGGTTTTCCCGCCTCGGGGTTTACGTGAACGTCTGTAAGGTAAGGAAGAGACACCATGCCTCTTCCTGGAATCCACCGGGACAGCCTTATTCTATAATGGTCATCCCTATTGTCCTCATAAGCAACGAAGAGAACAGCTTCACCCACGCTTGGAGCAGTTGCGGTCGGGTTAATCTGAGATTTAGATTGTGTGTCATCTGATACACGATAGTCCCCCCAGAAGTTTCTTCCCCAATCTGTTGTGTAACTCATGTATATCTCATAGTCATCCCCCCCGGCTCTCAGGTCTCCGAAAACAACGTAAACTGTTCCGTTGGGGGACAGAGCAACCGAGGGTGTGTACTGGCCTCTACCGGATGAATCCTTAGACACCCTGAAATCTGAAGTAAAATGAACCCCACCATCGTAGGAAGCAGTCCCATATATGTCCCAGTTCCCCTCGCGGAAATCCTGCCACACCACAAGTATGTTGTTTCCAGAGGAGACTATATCTGGGCTCCACTGGCTGGATAGGCCAGGCTCCTCAATTAGATTTAGAGGTGCAGAGAAGGTCTCGCCATCATTAAAGGAGAGCGATAAATAGATGTCCCAATCTTCAACACTCCCCTTCTCCTGCCCACTCCAAACAACGTATATACCACCCTCCTCATCCACCCATACCGCGGGCTCTTTTGCGGCCATTAATGAAACCGCAGGGGAAACCGCCACAACCTCACCAAACGTTATGACAGTGCCGCTTATCAGACCGCTACAAAAATAGATTCTCCCTTCATCAGTGACGGGGGCCTCATCCGTATCGGCCCAGACCACGTATATCTTATCATCCTTTATAGCTACATCTGGGTCTTTCTGTACCCCCCGGGTGTCAATCCATACGGGATAACTTTTACCGAAGGATTTACCCGCATCCTGTGAGATGGAGGCATAGACGAGATATTTTCCCTCTCTGTCGTCCAACCATACGGCTGCTACGGTGTCTCCTTCTGCTGCAATGGCGACCTTCTTCTGTGAACTCCCATCATCCCATATCTGGCTATTTCTTCTGCTGTCGTCAATCATGACAGGTGCTGACCATTCCCGAGTGCTCAGGTTGAGCTCCCTGAGGTATATGTCTGAGGTTCCAACAGTATACTCCTGCCAAGCAATATAGAGGTGCTCTCCGTATGAAGCTGATGAGGGCATCGTCTGGGTAGTGTTTTCGTTGGCAGGGGGTGAGACCAGAACAGAACTCTGAAAGACTACGTTGCCGAATGGACCATCCTCTCCCTCCACTGGGGGGAGGAAGACTGAAATAGCTGTTGGAAAGACCATTAATATTAAAGCCAGGGAAATCCCTCTTCTTGTCATTTTCATTCCTCCCACTCCTCATCTAATTCTTCAAACTCTTCATAATCCTCCTCCACCTCCTCAAATTCTAGTGTCTCCCCCTCCTCCTCTTCCCCCGCCTCTTCTTCAATCTCCTCTAACTCCTCCTCTTCCTTCATAAACTTGGATAGATCCTCTCTCTCCACCTCTTCCTCATTCACAGCTATAAGCTCCTCCTCCACCTCCTCCTCCCATTCCTTTGCCTTCCTCCTCCCCTCCTTTCTCCTTTTTCCTTTTTTCATCATCTCCCAATCTTCCTCTGTAAAGGTTTCACCGCAGTGTATACAGTATTCATCTCCTTCCCTAACCTCGCCGCCACAGTATATGCAGTAGTACTTCTTTGGAGGGGGTGTAATAAGAACGGAGGGCTCCTTAGAAATCCCTTCTTCCTCCTCCAACACCCCTCCCTCCTCTAAGGGAAGCCATCTTGTTAAGAGGAAACCCGCAAAGAGACCGAAAAGGATGCCCGGTATGAGTATGGCAAGAAGTGCACCAGGGTTCTCCGACAGCATCTGCCAGACATCTTTTTCTCTCTCTATCTCTGTTTCTGCTTCCGGGGGTTTTGGCAGTACAGTTATGTTGAGTCTCTTCTCAACCACACCTTTCCCGTCACTAACCCGAAGGGTGATCTCGTGCAGTCCGCTCTCCAGCCTTTTTACAAGATTTCTACCCTCACCAAGATAACCACTTCTATTAGAATACCACTTGAACGACAGATTGTCTCCATCCGGATCGGTAGCATTTGCGGAGAAGATGACCTCGCTTCCATATTTGTAAGTGGAGTATGGTATTGGGAATACTATTGAGACCTCAGGGAGGTGGTTTACTAGTGGAGCGGTGGCTATAAGTCTGTAGGGGTTGCTCTCCGCCACGTTCCCCGCCCTGTCTGTTACCCTGAACTTCACATAGTTGAACTCCCCGGGTACCAATGGGATCCTGGCCTTTGCTCTAACCCTTAAAGAGAGGGGGTCCAGCGATCTGACCTCGTCCACGCTTTCCCACTCTCCAAAACCGTAGATTCCAACTCCCATCTCTGTCCATGTTGTGGGGTTTGAATAAGCCACTTCCACAGAGGAGGGTACTACCCCACCTGCATCAAATATCTCAATTTCAACCACTACAGAATCACCTTCTATAACACTCCCGGGGGGGTGAGAGAAGTTCATAAATTCGGGAGGTGTTAGGTCTATTGTGAAGGGGATAGGGGGGAGGGTGAACATATTCCCTGCCATATCGGAGATCCTCCACTGGTAAGCGGAGGGGCCAACGAAGGTAATATTTACGCTCCCTTGAAGTGTAATTTCAGCATTTCTCCCTTGGATATTAAGCTTCATCCATGGTAAGCTCATTATTCCCTCCACAGGTCCTACCCTGAAGGCTGCGGAGGAGAGGTTCAGCATGGACAGGCGGTCTTCAAAGGTTGCTGTGAGGGTTAAAACGTCGCCTGAGACGTATTGATCAATCATGGGGGTACTGGATATGAGAACGGGGGCTGCTGTATCCACTGAGAAGAAGTATAGGGTGGAATAATATGGGCCGAGTCCACTCCCCGTATATGCCATCCACCTTACGGAGTATCCAATACCATCTGGTAATGAAACAACCCTGCTGAATTTCGTGACCCCTTCTTCTGAACTGATCATCTTTGCGTCAAGCCATTCACTGGTTAGGTTCTCCTCAGGAAGAGATATTTGAAGTTTTACCGACCCCGGGAGAACCCCAGATGGACCGGAGGATATTTCCACCGTGAAGTTTATCAGTTTTTTGTTCACCCAGTCAGTTTTTGGTGAGAGGTGGGTGAAGGTTAGCGGCTGCGGGTCTACCACCACATCCATAACGAGCTTTTCAGAGTGGTGCAGAAACGTGTCCATAGAATATAGGGATAGGGTGAACTCCCCTTGAGGGAGAGAGACCCAGGTTCCGGGGGTGACCTCAGAGGGGTTTCTCACTGGGGTGTGATTGGAGGAGAAATTTATTGAAAGGAAGGTTGAGACCCCCTCGGATGGCCCCCAAGGGTCCCATCCCTCACTGAAGTCTATGTATATCTCACCATCTGGGTCATATATTCCCTCACCCCCCTCTGGACCGTCGGGATATATCTTGAAGTCTCTTGGGGGTGTAGGATTAACAGCGTCAACTTTGATGGGAAGCACTAAATCCGGTATTGGGGGGAGGCTCCCATAAAGAGGATGGAAAGAGATTGTAGCATTAAACTCCTTTATGTCTGCTACAGTTTTTATTCTCACTGTGAAGCTGTTCTGAGACACCTCGCCGCTTACGGTGGGAGGTAAGGAGAGGGAGAGTGTATAGGGAATAGAAAGAAGCTCAAGCTCATAGGGGGAATAAATGAATCTGATGGGCTCAAAGGAAATCAACCTCCTTCCCGAAATCCACGGAAGGCCTCCCGTAAGCTCTCTAGCGCTCCAATTATTTGGGGGAAGAGCCACAATCTCCCTACAGGAGTACCACCTTATCGGGAACCGCCATAGTCCCACCTAACCAACTGCATT
>JAGHBW010000078.1 GCA_021160765.1 Thermoplasmata archaeon | reverse complement strand
CCTCAACCCCCCCTCCCTCCTGAGGTTCCCCTGGCATCTCCTCAGGAGCCCCTTCTTCAACCCCTAAGGGGGCTGGAATTCCCTCAACGTCCTCCTCCAATGAGGGTAGTTTTTCCCTCCCCTTCAGAGAGAACTTTCCTTTCATGAATAGGAGGATTAGGGCAACAGCAACCAGTGCTACTATCAAACCACCGGCCACAACGCTCATGGAGATCTGTCCCTTTTCTTCCCTCCTCTCTTTTTGCGACGGTGGTTCAACCTTAATCATTACCGTCTCGCTTTTTGGGCTCTTCCCGCCCTCATTCACTGCCGCTACATAATAGTAGTAAGTATTACCCACCTTCACGTTTGTATCTTTAAAGATTGTTTTATTACCCCCGACCATACGGTAAATCTCAATCACCTCCTCCGTTTCACCCCTATATAGAACGTAATTAATGATTCTTCCACCGCCGTCATCAGCAGGAGGCTGCCAGGACAGAAGCACATATCTGTCCTCCACCACCTTTGCAGTTAGGTTTTGGGGTGCGGAGGGCCTTCTGACGGAGGAGGTGCCCGTGGCATTCACATAATTGCTTGGTAGTGATGCGCCGTAGGAGTTTTCTGCCACAACATAATAGTAGTAAACCACACCTCTGTCTATGTAGTTATCAACGAACGACGTTGACTCCGCGGGAACGGTGGCATAATAGCACTCCAGTCCCCTCTCAGGACCTCGGAAGATGTGGTAATGAAGAACGGGGGAGGCACCAGTACAGCTAGGAGGCTCCCACTCTAGCTCTATGTACCCTTCAACAACCCTTGCAGTCAGATTTTCTGGGGGGGATGGGATGTCTATGGTGGCTACAACAACATTTGACGGAAGCGACTCACCAACAACGTTTGTAGCACCCACGTAATAGTAATACGTCTCGCCATTTTTAACGGATGTATCGTTGAAAAAGAGTTTATCCCCTTCAATGGCGGCCAGCAGTGTGAAAAAGCCATACCCCTCCCTCCTGTAGATCCTATAATAAAGTATCTCAGCACCCCCTTCAGATGTGGGGGGTCTCCAGGAGAGTACGATCCACTTCTTCCCGGGGGAAGCAGTTAGGTTGAGGGGAGGTGTTGGAACATCTCGCGAAGTGGCATTTACAATGTTGGAGGGTTTTGATTCACCCACCTTATTCAGTGCTGTCACAAAATAGTAATAGGTCACGCCGAGTTCTACCTTCGTGTCGTTGTAGTACCTCCTTTCAGCACCCACGGTAGCAAGAAGCGTCTTGTTCTCCGTGTTGTTGACGTACCTGTACACCTTATAGGAGGTTATTTTCTCCCCACCGTCAAACCAAGGGGTCTCCCACGATATGTTCACATAACCGGGACCGCTCTCCCTTCTCACGTTCCTTGGGGGGGATGGGGGTGAGGTTGAGACGGCGAAGACATAGTTAGAAGCAGCGCTGTAAATCGTTCCATCTGGGCCTATTGTTATTGATGTTGGCCCCCCCTCAGGATAGAAATCGGGAGAGAGCATCTCCCACTTCTGTGTTCCATTGGGGTAATATGCGAAGATAGTGTCCTTCTCATAAATATACCAGCCTTCATACGTTCCAACGTATATTGTCCCGTCCATGGAGACCGCAATGGAGCGAATGGAGCTTCTAACATTCACCACCCAGGCGATTTCCCCCATGGGCGTCACCATCGCCAGAGACCTCTTGTCCACAGCGACGTAAATGGACCCATTGTCAGACACAGCAGGATGAACAGGTTCCAGCCTGGGAATCCTTACCGCCATGGTCTGTTCACCATAGACATCGTAAGCATAAAGGACAAAGTCGTGTATGAATAGAATTGAGCCAGAAGGCGAAACAACCCCTGAGGTATATCTGTGATAAGAGGGGGTGAAGTTGTGAGCCCACATGACCTCTCCCATGATGTTAAGTGCATAGATAGATGGATACTCAGTTGTCACAATGAGTGTACCTGTATTCGCCACAGTTATCTCCTTTACAATTGCGGCGTTTAAAGTGACGTTCCAGAGGAGGGTGCCCGAAGTTGTTATTGAATAGAGCTCGCCGCGGTTGGTTCCAAAGTAGAGCATGTTGTTCTCGTCCACAACAACACCAGTGCTAACACTTCCAGTCACAGGAAAAACCCAGCGTGGAAGACCCTCTGGGCTGAGTGAGATAACGCTTCCGTTCACTGTTGTCACGTAAACATTTCCAAAGCGGTCAACGGTGGTGGGGGTGGTTATAAACTCCCCTGTGTAATACTTCCAGCGCAACACCCCCGCCGGTTCCAGGGAGTAAACGGTGCCATCATAGGTGGCGAAATAGAGGTTTCCATCGGGGCCAATTACAGGTGAAGAGGCCACTTTACTTCCAGCATCAAAATACCATCGGACATATCCAGGGTTTTTACTGGTGTCTACGGGGGCATAGAATCTCCTAGAGGGTCCACCGCCGTACATAGGCCACACAGAATATGACTCCCCATCACCGCTCTCTGAAGCCGCTGGGTGGACAACTGGGAAGAGTCCAGATAGGCTCAGCAGCAGAACAAGTAGTATATGATAACCCCTCTTTAAATACATGAACGCACCCCTTAGGATTGACCATACAGACGCTGCTAAATAGGGATGATGGAATAAAAAAATTTTCCTACTAGCTCTCCAGCATATCCTCCACCACTCTTGCAATCTTCGCCTCTCTGTTGACCTCCTCTATGATCTCCCTCCCCTCTCTAGTCTCAGACAGAAGGAGCACCTCCTGATCCATTAACTCTCTGTATCCCTTACCAGCCCACTCACCCATAATTACAATCCCCGCATCTTTAAAGTGAATGAAGGCGAGTGAGGTGGACAGCTCAAAAACCAGATTCTTTATTGCCCTAAAACCGCACTTTAGCCTTCTTGGGACCTCGTGTGGCATCTTGAGCAGGAGTGTGGGCAGCCCCTCCGCCCTCGCGTGATACTCCATGTCCTTGTCTGCGGTTATAAGAAGAAGATCAACATCCCTCTCTCTGGCGAAGTGACTGTATGCTCTGGCTATGGAAATGTCCCTGGCCTCCTTATCCCTTTCATAAGTGGCAGAGGGTACCTTGAAACCGTTCAATTTTGAACGGATAAAGTTAAGTTCCCAGAGGGCGGATTTTGCCTTTCTGCTCCTCTTCGTTGATGCGTTAAGAAGGCCATGGAGGTATTTATCTCCCCTGAGGTGCCTTCTCATTCTCTCCACCTCTCTGGGGGTGTATTTCTCCTGTATTGAAGAGTCAACCTCCCTCCATACGATCTCCGATACCACCCACTTGTAATCCTCAGGAAAGATGTACCTTTTGGGTGAGTGCTGAAGGGGAAAGAGTCTTGATGGGAGGTGGAGGTAAGCAACATTGGTATCTATAGCCAGGTACTTCTCCCGCAGAACCTCCCGCCTGTCCCTGCTTATCATGTATATCTCCTTGAGGTTTTCAACAACCTCTCCGTAGTTCGTATATGGGAGGCATCCGGAGGAGATGAGAGCCTCCTTAAGATCCGAGAAGTGGGCCACCTCCCTTCTTAAAAGGTCCTCTTTAAGTTGAATCCTGAAGGAGTTATCAGTTGCGATGTTAATTATCTCCTCCCGGGGTAGATTCACCGTCAGAAGTTTTACCCCCGTTGGTTCATATGTCAGGTCAAACCGTCCCCACCCCTTTCTGTTGAGGACATTTAGAAGGGCAGTTATCTCGGAGCATGTTATGGCAGAAGCATCTTCAAGCATCTATCTCTCCTCCGGGAGAAGGTCGTATACGCGATAGGTTGTGAAGGGTTTGAGGGGGAGGGGGATGTCTCCCCAGCTCAGGTCTTTAATGAATGTGTAGAAGATGTGCTTCACACCCTCCTCCCTCCCCGCTAGAACTGCAGGGACCACAAGGTACTTTCTCCCCGGGGAGACGTCAACTGCTGCCTCCCCATCCCCAACCCCCTGGGAGAAGATCTCCCTCAACCTCTCAGGTAGGTCTGTGTAATCCACATCTGTGAGGTCCACGGTTGTGAATGCTGGAACCCGCCCCATCTCATATTCTGAGATCCTCTCCATAACCGGTATGACTTCATTGGGTTGTTCTTCAAAGCCTTCTGTCACAAGAATTACAACATCATCGGGAAGGTATCCCTCCCTTAGAATAGCCCAGTAGCTGTTTACAATGGCGTGCCGATAGAGGCTGGTTGAGGTGTAAAGGGTCTTTTTCATCTTGGACTCCCTTGGGGTTACTCTTTTCCTCTATATATCAGACTTTCTCATGATGGGTGGAAATTATATATCTGTTTCAAATTCGCAAGCGTGCTCTACCACGTCATCATAACGGACAAGTGTCAGCTTAGGTGCAGGTACTGCGGTGGTGGAATGAGAACAGGTCCCAGGAGATATGACCTTGAGACCTTGAAGGAGTTTCTGAGTGATGACCCGGAGGCAGGGATAGGCTTCTACGGTGGGGAGCCTCTGATGGCGATGGATGAGATGATGAGGATCATGGATGAGATCCCAGCAAGATACTTCCACCTTCAGACCAACGGCCTGCTTCTTCCTCGCCTACCCACAGAGTATTTAAAGAGGCTAACTACAATCCTAATCTCTGTTGATGGGGGCAAGGAGATAACTGACTACTACCGGGGAAGGGGTGTTTACAAGGCGGTGATGAGGGCCTTAAAGGACATAAGGGTGAGGGGGTACAAGGGTGATGTAGTTGCAAGGATGGTTATCTCCTCCAGATCAGACGTATATAGAGATGTGAAACATCTGTGGAGGATGGAAAACCCGGGGTTTGACCACGTACACTGGCAACTGGATGTGTTCTGGTCCACGGAGGGAACCTGGG
>JAGHBW010000086.1 GCA_021160765.1 Thermoplasmata archaeon | reverse complement strand
GTTCCCACAATGAGAGACACCGATGGCGATGGGAAATACGACTATGAGGACACTGATGACGACAACGACGGATGGAGCGATGCAGAGGAACTGAAGAAGGGAACAGATCCGCTTGACCCGAAATCACACCCAGAGGAGAAGAAGAAGTTCCCCATCTGGATCATAATCGTAATAGTGCTCATCATTGTGGCAATTGTTGCCTACTTCTTCCTCTTCCGCGGGAAGGAGGAGGTTGAGGAGGAGGTCTCCATGGGCGGTGAAGAGGTGGAGGAGGAGGGTGAGGTTGTTGAGGAAGGGGAGGCGTATGAAGCTGGTGAGGAGGAGTACGGTGAGGAAGAGGGGGTGGCGGAGGGTGTAGAGGAGGAGGTGGAGGAGTATGAGGTGCCCGCAGCGGAGGCAGGGGCAGTGGCCGCGGAGGTTGCAGCTCAGGACACGGAACTTGCAGAGCTTGAGGGTCTCTCTGAAGAGTTGGACGAGATCCTTGAGGAGACGGAGCAACTAACCTGTCCCAACTGCGGCGGTGTAATATCACCGGAGGACACCGTCTGTCCGCACTGCGGTGCGGAATTGGAGGATGTGTATATCTGCCCTGTCTGCGGTGCTGAGGTTCCACCTGGAGCAACATCATGCCCGCACTGCGGGGCCACGTTTGAGTGAAGTGAGTGGTGAAATGGGGGGTATTTCCCCCCACCCCCCCGGGGAGAGACCTGAATGAAAAGGGTGATCGTTGTACCTGCATTTCAGAGGGAGATGGAGATAGGCACACTTGTCATCCTTCTGAGGAAACTGGGGGGGGAGGTGGTGGTGATTGACAACGGGAGCGACGATGAGACGGCCAGGATCGCCAGGGATCTGAGGGCTGGTGTTGTAAGGATCAAGGAGAGGCAGGGGTGGAGGTATCTTTTAAAGAGGATCAAAAGGCTTGTTCAGGAGGGTGGGTACAGAGAGGTCGTTATCTACGACCCCAAGGACCGGGTGGAGGTAAAAGAACTTAAGAAGGCCCTGATGAAAAGGGACCTCAAGGACGTAACACTTCTGAAGACAAAGGGTGAGGTGGAGGAGGAGGGGAACCCCTTTCACATAAGGACCTGGATCATGAAAAGGGAAACACTCCTCAAGATGCGTTTAAGGGGTTTCAGACTATCCCCGGAGAGGGAGATAACACACTATGTGAAGAAGTATTCAATCCCCTTTGAGGTGCTTGAGGTTGACAGAATAGTATACAGGAAGAGGAAGGTTAGGGTGAAGGGTGGTTTTACCATAGGGGGAGTGGGTAGGGGGATCAAGAACTTCATTAAAAATCATCCACTTAGTTTCTGGGGTGGTCTGGGGGTTGTGACACTATTCGTAGGGCTGGCGTTTGGGGTTCTCACTGTGGATTACTTCTACAGGGAGCACAGATTGAACTACTACTACAGCTTTCTGAGCTTCGCAACGGTCTTTCTCGCTGGAGTCCTCATGTTTACTGGACTGGTGCTGAACGCCTTTGCCACCTTGAAGGAGAAGGTGGACATTCTGCTTAAGGGGGTGTAGAGTTGAGGCGCGCTGGAATGAAGATAGCAGTTGCAATACCAGCGCGGAATGAGGAGAGGACCATAGGTTCCGTGGTGGCACTCTCCAGGCGAATTACCCCCCACATCGTCGTTATAAACGACGGTTCTGAGGATAGAACAGAGGAGGTGGCAAAGGCTGCTGGGGCCTTCGTTATAAACCACGAGGTGAACAAGGGAAAGGGAGCTGCAATACAAACAGCCTTCAGCTGGGCAAAGGCTGCTAGAGTGGACATACTGGTGCTTCTGGACGGCGACGGTCAGCACGACCCCCGGGAGATCCCCAAACTTCTTGAGCCGATATTGAAGGGGGAAGCGGAGATAACCATTGGATCAAGATGGGTGGAGGAGGAGGGGCTGAAGGAGATGCCTTCCCACAGAAAACTGGGGAACAAGATCCTGACGCTGGTCACCCAGATGGCGGGTTCAGCGGGGGTGAAGGACACCCAGTCTGGGTTCAGGGCGTTCAGAGGAGACGTCCTGGATAAACTCTATATCTACTCCTACGGCTTTGAGGTGGAATCGGCGCTGCTGATACAGGCTTCTCAGAGGGGCTACAGAATAGTGGAGGTTCCCGTTAAATGCCGGTATGGGGACCTTGAGGCCAACACGGAGAGGTCCTCATCCCACGGCTTCAGGGTTCTGAACTTCCTCTTGAGCATACTGAGAAAGGAGCAGCCCCTGAAATACTTCGTGCTCCTATCCCTCCCCTTCATGCTGGCGACGGCCTATTTTGGCTACAACCTCCTTCTTTACTTCAGGGCCCACGGCCATTTCCTTGTAAGC
This sequence comes from Thermoplasmata archaeon, assembly GCA_021160765.1. GTDB lineage: Archaea > Thermoplasmatota > Penumbrarchaeia > Penumbrarchaeales > EX4484-36 > EX4484-36. The sequence continues at coordinate 5,513 of JAGHBW010000086.1, read as the reverse complement.
TACGCATTCCTGACAGCCGCCGGGATGATCATTACATCCTTCATAATATATGCAGGTCTTATTCTGCAGGCGATAAACAGGCGCTCCAAGGATATTCTTAATAGGATTGAAGAGTTATATGAGATCAGGTGATGAACATGGCCAGGGTTCTCATGCCTGTGGATGATTTCTTTGACGAGAAGGAGTTCATCTACCCATATTACCGCATCCTTGAGGCGGGACACCAAGTGATTGTGGGTGGGAGGGAGAAGACCACGTACAGTTCCAAGGCTGGAGTGGTCGTTCAGGTGGACAAAACCTTTGCCGAACTGAGCAGTGAAGATGTGGACGCCATCTTCATCCCCGGGGGATACGCACCGGACAGGGTCAGAAGGGATGAGAACGCCCTCAGAATTGTGAGGGAGCTTGTGGAGAGGGGTGCCCCCGTCGGTGCGGTGTGTCATGGGCCGTGGTTGCTGCTCTCCGCAGGGGTGCTGAAAGGCAGGAGGGTCACCAGTTTCTTCTCCATAAGGGCGGAGGTGGAGGCTGCAGGGGCCTCCTGGACAGGAAACAGGGTGGAGGTAGACGGAAACCTTGTAACAGGAACGGACCCATCCTCCCTCCCAGAGCTTCTACCCCGCTTCCTTGCCCTTCTTGAGGGGATGAGATGAAGGTGATCTTTGAGGTGGTGGAGGTACGGGGGCAATGTCCCCTCTACAAACCTGGGGACAGGATAGTCATTGAGGAGTTCTGGATATCAGAGAAGTCTGCGCGGCCTTGCATCCACGCCCTACCCACCCTCCTCCACTACGCCCTGGCGCTCAGGGAGGGGGCAGATCCAATCAAACTGGGGCTTACCAAGAGGGGAGGCGAAGCCTACCTGCACTGTCCTGATCCCGGTCCCCCCTACACCCCCGGGGGAAGTGTGATATTCAAAGCCTGGGTGGAGGAGGGATGAGGTGGTGGCTGGCCACAGCATCCTCTGGATGATCGTCTTCCTTGCTCTGCCAATACTCCTTGTCATAATTGTGAAGAAATTGAACGATCGCTATGGGAAGCTTTTGAATCAACCCCGTTTTGTGGGTGGGTCCCCACCCCAACCTTCTCCAGCATCTGCTGGGGATTCATCAACGCAGTATGGTGTACCTTATGGGAGCATAGGGGAGGAAAGAGAGAGATATTCGGACCCCTACATGGAAGTGGCCAGGGTTGACGACCTTCTGGGAGCTGTTACTGATGTAAGGTATGAGGGAAACATCTGCGACCTCTTCGTTACGGAGAGGGGGGTGGGGATTGTGAACCTCCTTTCCCTCCCCCGCCTAGACAGCGCCGAGAGGGAGATGATGGACCCCCACAGCGCCCGGGAGGTTGCAAGAAGAGGAATACTTCTGGTGGTGATAGACCAGGTCCTTCAGCAGGGGGAGTTCAGACGGGTGGAGGAGCTGAAAGGTGTGGTCTTCCCATCCAGGAACTCCGTGGTGTTTGAATGGAGTGACGAGAAGTGGCAGCTGTACCTCCCCCCGGGCGGGGCCAAATATCTGCTTGAGGTCTTAAGAAGGGGGCCCTATGCCGCTCTTATCAACGAGGGCCCTCTCCGTGAAAACAAGAGCTCCCTGCAGGTGGCCCCCACCATCTCCCCCAGCGCTGTGGGTGGGAGAACTTCACAGCCGGAGGAACTCCTGGCAGATTTGGGAGTCCCCATAGAGGGTGTGCTCGCAGGGAGTTTGGGCCATGTGAGGAGTGTCAAGAGGAGCACCTCTAATATGGAGGTGAAGCTGGAGGATGGGAGGGAGAAGCTTAAGTGCCCCGGGTGTGGAATCTACGTGGACCTCTCCTGGGACACGTGTCCCAACTGCGGCGAGGACTTAAGGCCGCTTAAGGCACAATATGAGGCGAAAAGGCCCATTTTCACCGCAATTAGACACAGTCAGGAGCGGTTGAAGAGTGATTATGGGGAGGAGGGTAATTTCAGTGTGAAAGTTAGGACCGTGGGGAGGGCCACCCAGATCCAGTGTCCTCACTGCAAAACCTTTGTGGACATCTCCCTGGATAGATGCCCCCACTGCGGTGAGGATCTAAAACCCCTTCGGGCGCTGTACGAGGAGAGAAGTGCGTTTTTAAACGAAATTCTTCGTTAATTATGGTGAGTCATAATCTATGTTTTCAACTTGACGTACGGGGCCCTGCTTTCATGAGGGCGACAGCGGTGGTAACCCTTTTTAACCTCCCTTCCAATCCCCCATCATGGCCCATGCGGTAATTCTGGGGACACGCCCGGAGATCATAAAGCTCTCCCCCTTGATCAGGGAATTCGAGAATAGGGGGGAGGCTTATTTCATTCTCCATACGGGCCAGCACTACTCCTACAACATGGACAGGGTCTTCTTTGAACAGTTAGAGCTCCCCGGGGCAAGATACCACCTTGACGTTGGCTCCGGAAGCCATGGGGAGCAGACGGGGAAGATGCTTGAGGGGATTGAGGAGGTCTTTGAGAGGGAGAGGGTAGAAACTGCAATAGTGCAGGGGGATACAAACACAGTTCTCGCAGGCGCTCTTGCCGCCTCCAAGATGCACATACCAGTTGCTCACGTTGAGGCAGGCTTGAGGTCTTACGACAGAAGGATGCCAGAGGAGATAAACCGCGTTGTGGCTGATCACCTCTCCGAATACCTCTTCGCCCCTACAAACGTTTCAAAAGGAAACCTGCTTAAGGAGGGTATTGAGGAGGACAAGATTTACGTTGTGGGAAACACGGTGGTGGACGCCCTCCTGCAGAACCTCAAAATTGCGGAGGAAAGAGCGGACATCCAGAATCTGGACATTGAGGAGGGAGCCTACATTCTTATGACCTCTCACAGGGCTGAGAATGTGGACGTTAAGGAGAGGTTTGAGGGGATCCTTGAAGGGGTGAGAAGACTCTCCAAAGAGGCGGGTCTTCAGGTAATATACCCCATCCATCCACGCTCAAGGAAGAACCTGGTGGCCTTTGGCCTTAAGGCCTCCGGGGTCACACTAGTGGAACCGCTGGACTACCTCACATTCCTCCTTCTTGAATCAAAAGCAGCGCTTGTGGTCACAGACTCAGGTGGGGTTCAGGAGGAGGCCTGTATCTTGGGTGTTCCCTGCATCACAGTGAGGGACAACACTGAGCGGCCAGAGACAGTAGACGTGGGGGCCAATCTGCTTGTTGGGACGGACCCGAATATGATCGTGGAGAAGGGTCTTCTTATGCTTAATAGGAGGGGTGGTTGGGAGAACCCCTTCGGGGATGGTAGAAGCGGGAAGAGGATAGTGGACATCCTTGAGAGGGTGAGTACGTGATACTGCTCATAGGTTTCAGGGAGGACGAGGTTGAGAGAATAGAGGAGGCAATGGGTGAGGAGGTCTTCAGTATAGGAGAGGTGGGGCTTACTAGAGAGCTGGGAGAGGTTGTAAAATCCCCACAGAGATATTCCGGCTTTGCGGATGTGGGGGGGAGGTATCTCATTGTACACTCAGCCCCGGGGGGGAGGTTGGGGGAGATTATCCAAACGGTTAAGATGGTTGTGGAGGGCGATGTGATCCCAGCGACAACAACACCCACATCATTGAAATGGGTTGTGAAGGACCTTCTTCAAGAGTTAAAGAAGGAGCACGAGTACTTCAAATCCCTTAAAAAGTAGGCCCCTCTAGGTATCTGCTGAGGAGTATTCCGCCAAGGATAAGTCCCAGCCCAACCACTGTGGAAGGGTAGATATCCTCCCCCACAACGAAGTGTATGACGATGAGGGAGAGTGGGGGTACAAGGTATATCATGTGCGAAACCTTGGCGGCGGAGGAGGTGGTGGAGATGGCCCTAAGCCAGAGGATATATGCAAACCCCATCTCCACCGCACCCACGTATACAGCGGTGAGAAGTCCTTGGGATGAGGGCAGAGTTATCATCCCTCTCAGAAGAAGGTATAGTATGATGTAGAGGGAGCCAAAGGTGAAGTTGAGTGCAAGCTTCACCTCATCCCTCTCCTCCCACCTGACGCTGTAGAGCCAGAATAAAGACCAGATGACGGCGCTTGAGAGGGCGAGAAGGACACCCAGGGGAGAGGAGATATGGAAAGATAGTACATCACCCCTTGTTGATATGACGAAAACCCCTGTGAAGGATATTATTATGGCAAGAAGCCTTTTTAAAGAGAGCCTCTGTCCAAGAACTACAGTAGAGAAGAGGGCCATTATTATGACCCACGTCTGGTTCAGGGGCTGGGCCTCCTGGGCGGGAAGGAGGCTGTAGGCGTGGAAGAGGACAAGGTAGTAGAGGGCGGGATTGAGGGCACCCAGCACTGCAGCTCTCTTCAGGTTCTCCCATCTTAAAGCCACACCGATAAGTTTTCGTATGATAAGATGGGTGTTGAGGATGATGAGGGATGTGAGGGAGGAGTAGAGAAGCAGCACCTCTGGGGAGAGGTACCTCAAGGAGATCTTGAAGGCGGATGCAACAGTTGACCAGAGGGCAACTGTAAGAAGAGCATAAATAAGTGCCCTTTTTTCAGGGTCCATGGTGAGAAATAGTTAAATTGTATAATATTTTCCCCCTGAAAATGTTAATTTTGGATAAAGAATGGGATAATTTAGTATAGTCGAATTTGTATTTAAAGCCCGGAGGGATACCAGACGAAGGAAAAGGCTATGAAGATACTTCTGGTGGACCCGCATGGAACCTTCAAATCCCCCAGGCTACCAAGGGGTATTGAGATCGTCAGTGTAAGTTCGGATGAGGTGGAGAAGAAGCTGGAGGATGGCGATTACAACATCATTATTGTTTCAGAGGAGCTTTATGACGCTATCGGAAAAATAAAGAAGAAGCCCACAGTAATAGTTGTCCCGAGATTTAAGGAGGAGGAGGCCTTTCAGAACCTCCTCAGGTCTGTTGAGCTGTTTGGAGAGAGGGTCCTGGAGGACGAAAGCCGTTTTAGAGACCTCTTTATAAACGTTCCAGTGGGCCTTTACAGGACCACCTTGGAGGGGAAGATTATAGATGCAAACCCGGAGCTTTTGAGAATACTTGGTTTTGAGAGGGTAGAAGAGGTTCTTAAAAAGAAGGTGGAGGAGTTTTATCTGAACCCGTCGGACAGGAAGGAGTTTCTCAGGAAACTGCTGAAGGAGGGAACAGTTGAGAACCACATCAGCAGGCTTGTCAGAGAGGGGGGCGAGATTATATGGGTGGAGGAAAGCGCCAGGATCGTAAAAGGGGCTGATGGTGATTTCATTGAGGGTGCTATTGAAGACGTTACAGAAAGAATGGAGGCGTTTCAGGCGCTGAAGGACAGTGAAGAGAGTTTCAGGCTCTTTGTTGAGAACGCCCACGACGGTATCCTGATAATAGATAAGTCCAGAAGAATAATCTACGCAAATCGGAAGGCTGCTGAGTCTCTGGGTGTAAGCAGAGAGGATCTGATTGGAAAGGAATTTTCGGAGTTCTTAGAGGAGGGGGAGAGGAGGATTGTGGTGAGGCGCTTTGAGGAGAGGGTGAAGGGAAAGAGTGTGGTATCCTCCTATAT
>JAGHBW010000196.1 GCA_021160765.1 Thermoplasmata archaeon | reverse complement strand
GTATGTGCGGAACGGGGCCAGTGAAGTTTGAGTTCTGATCAACGAAGAGGTTGTTGTCCCCCTTTGTTATGAAGCCTGAATGTGGTGTTATGCGCATCATGGAGAAGACCGCCAGGATCTTCGCCACGTCCACAACAATGTCCCTGTGGCGGTAGCCGTAGTCCTTTATTACAAATCTGGTGGTGATGTTGTAGAGGTGTAGGGATGGGACGTCGTAGGAGGGGCGGGTGGAGGTGAGGTTCACCTCTATCCAGACCACTGCACGGTGGATTATGGGGATGGAGGAGTTGTCCCCGTTTCTTTTGTATATTATAACGTCTCCGTAGGAGCCGAACTTCTTGTACCCATCCTCCCTCCCCTCAACGAATGTTATGATGTCCCCTCTCCCCTCCACCTTCTTCACAAACACCAGGTCCCCGGTGTCAATCACTCCAATGCTGGAATCCACCCCGTGCATCATGGAGCCTGACTTCACCACCACCACGAAGGGATACCTTCCAAGGTATGTGTAGAGCGATGCAAAGATTATAAGGAGGACTATGAGGACCGCCAGGAGGTCCATGAAGAACTGCTTCACCTCCCCCTTCTCCCCCTCCTTTTTCTCGCTCTTACCGACTTTCACAGCCCCCGTTAGGGACAGTCATTATTTAAAATTTATATGTCTTCAGGGAGTTGGGGTGGCAAAATCGGGGGCAGGCGAATGAGCGAAGATGAAGATCTGAACTTTGAGATATCCAGAAGACCCTCTGTGGATGAATACTTCATGAGGATGGCCTACCTTGTGGCCACCCGGGCAACCTGTACCAGAAGAAAGGTGGGGGCGGTTGTGGTGAAGGACAAACACGTTCTGACCACCGGCTACAACGGACCGCCCAAGGGACTGCCCCACTGCGATGTAACGGGATGCTTAAGAGAGAAACTCAACATCCCCTCCGGGGAGAGACACGAGCTGTGCAGGGGGGTTCACGCAGAGCAGAACGCCATCATCCAGGCAGCGTATTTCGGTGTCTCCCTGAAAGGGGCCTCCATGTACGTCACCAACTACCCCTGCTCCGTCTGTATAAAGATGATAATAAACGCTGGGATAGTTGAGGTCATATACGATGAAGGGTACCCGGACGACCTGGCTAAGGATATAGTGGAGGAGGCAGGGCTTAAAATGAGAAGGTTTCAGTTGGATGAGGAGACCAAGAGGTGCTACCTGAGGCCCTCCAACATGGTGAACGAGGGATGAGGATGGTCAGTTGGAACTTTGAGGATGAGGAGAATCTTGAGAAGATGGTGGAGAGGGGGAGAAAAAAGTTGAAGTGGGCGGAGGACCACATGCTGGTTCTCAGGAGGGTGTGGGATGAGAGGCTTAAAGGAAAGCCCTTTGAGGGGATGAGGATCTCCATGGCCCTCCACCCGGAGGCCAAGACCTGCGTACTTGCTTTATACCTTGCAAGGGCAGGTGCAGAGGTACGCCTTGCGGCCTGTAACCCCTTCTCAACGGATGATGATGTTGTAGCAGCTCTTATCAGCGATGGCCCTGAAAACCTTAAGGTCAGGGCGAGGAGGGGGGAGAGCGAGGAGGAGTACTGGGAGGCGCTCTCCTGGACTCTTGAGCAGAAACCGCACCTCATACTGGACGACGGAGGAGACCTGACGAAGATCGTTGTGGAGAACCCCTTCTCCTTCCCGGAGCTTATGGGAATATCCGAGGAGACAACGACGGGGATAATCAGGGCAAGGGCCTTTGAGAGGGAGGGAAGGCTTCCGGTTCCAGTAATGGATGTCAACGGTGCCGGGATGAAGAGGCTCTTTGACAACAGGTTCGGAACAGGCCAGAGCACCCTTGATGGGGTGCTGAGGACGACAAACCTTCTAATTGCCGGAAAGAGGGTGGTTGTGGCGGGATTTGGCCACTGCGGCAGGGGGATAGCCATGAGGATGAGGGGGATGGGGGCAAGGGTTGCAGTGGCGGAGGTGGAGCCTGTACGGGCATCAGAGGCGCTTCTTGAGGGATATGAGGTGGGGAGGATGGAGGAACTGCTCCCCCACGCTGATATGGTCATTACTGCCACGGGGATGAGGGATGTGGTGAGGAGAGAGCACATACCACTCCTCAAGGATGGGGTTGTGCTGGCGAATGCAGGCCACTTCAACGTTGAGATAGATATGGATGGTCTCGCAGAGGAGGCGGTGGAGGTGAGGGAGGCTAGGGATTACGTCAGGGAGTACGTATTTTCCGATGGAGGAAGGGCATACCTGCTGGCTGAGGGAAGGCTTGTGAACCTTGTGGGTGGTCAGGGGCACCCGGTTGAGATCATGGACCTCTCCTTCTCTCTTCAGGCCCTCTCCCTGCTCTACCTTAAGGAGAGGGGGCAGGACCTCCCACCGCGGGTAATAGAGATACCGGAAGAGGTGGACAGGAAGGTGGCGGAGTACTTCTTAAAGGCGAGGGGTGTTGAGATAGACCGACTGACTGAGGAGCAGGTGAGGTATCTTGAAGAAGGGTAGTGTGGCGATACTGGGACACATAAACGTGGATAAAGAGCTCTATCTGGAGAGTTTTCCCTCCCCCGGGGTCTCCGTCTCCACAAAGAAGATTGAGGAGCACCTGGGGGGATGCGCTGCCACGATGGCCATGACTGCTGGAAGGCTGGGGGTGGAGGCAAACCTCTTCAGCGTTGTGGGAAGGGACTTCCCAGAGGAGTACATGAACCTTCTTAAGGGACATGGGGTGGGGGTGGAGGGTGTGATGGTGCTGGACGGCCCCTCCCCCTTCTGCATTGTTCTGAACTCAGAGGGGGTGGAGCAGGGGTACATAATGTACCAAGGGGTGTCGGAGATGGAGGAGGTCCTGGCTAGAGTTCCATCACTCTACTCCTCCACCTACATGATCCTGACCAGCGGCGTACCCTCCTTTCACAGGGCGGTGGCAGAGGAGGCGGAGAGAAGGGGTGTTGAGGTCATCTTTGACCCCACACAGGAGATACACTATCGGTGGGATAGGGAGGATTTTTTAGGCCTTCTTGAGAGGAGCAGATATCTCTTCACCAATGAACTGGAATACAAGAAGGCGGTGGAGCTGGGGGGTGGAGCCCCCCTCTCACTCTCTGACGCGCTTAAAATGGTTGTGGTCACCCGGGGGGATAGAGGATACAGGGTTATAACCGGGGAGGAGGAGAGGGATTATCCTGCCCTACCTGCCCCCTCAGAAGTTGTGATGCCAACAGGGGCGGGTGATGTCATGAGGGGTGGTTTCGCCGCAGGGCTTATTATGGGGCTTCCACCACTTCTTGCAGTGCGCCTGGGGGCCGCTGTTGCTGCCATAGCAATTACCAGAAAGGGTGTTGTTGGCCGCTTCCCCCCGCTCAATGAAGTACTTAACTGGCTTAAGAACGTGGTGGATGGGGGGAAGGGTGTGGAGGAGGACAGACTGCTACTTAAGGAACTGACCTCCGGAAAAGGTTTTTAAGGGTTTCTCCAATACATCAAAAAGTGAAGTCAAGTGGACAAGGAGGCGCCTTTGAGACATGGGAATTTTTGACAAACTGCTAAAGAAGCTCAAAAGACTCTTCAAAAAGAAAAGGCTTCGTGTGGGTATCTACGGCCCCCCCAACGCTGGTAAGACCACACTAGCCAACAGGATCTCCAAAGACTGGACGGGGGAGACGGTGGGGTTAGCAACTGAGATCCCACATGAGACCAGGAAGGCTGTGGAGAAGAAGGAGATAGTAATCAAGGTGGGGGGTTCCCAGGTCACGTTTGATATAGTGGACACCCCCGGGATAGCCACAAAGATTGATTTCCACGAGTTCGTTGAGGACTACGGCATGGATGAGGATGAGGCGAGGCGGAGGGCGAAGGAGGCCACGGAGGGGGTGATTGAGGCCATAAAATGGCTGGACAACGTGGATGGGGTGCTGGTTGTGATGGACTCCGCCAAGGATCCCTTCAACCAGGTTAATATAACTCTGATAGGGAACCTGGAGGCGAGGAAGATACCCTTCATCATCGTGGCCAATAAGATAGATCTCAAGGAGGCATCCCCTGCAACAATAAAGAACGCATTCCCCCAGCACCCCGTGATCCCAGTAAGCGCCCTGTCGGGCTACAACATGGACAGTCTCTATCACGCAATGGTGAAATACTTCTCGTGAGGCGGAATGAAGATGGTGGAGAAAGAAGAGGGAATTGAGGTGAACCTGCTCTCAAGGGAGCTGTTAAGGGAATTGAAGGACAAGGTGGGCTTCATACTTCAGGAGATAAAGAAGGGTAAGGTTATGGTGCTGGAAGAGGGTTTGACGGCGGAGGAGCAGGTGGACCTTATCCAGCGCACCATGAGGGAGATAGACCAGGACTCCTTTATAGGTGTTGAGGCCCCCGGTTTTCACACCCCGGGGGCGAAGATGTCATTTTTGGCGAAACTTCTGAGGAGGACCCCCCCTCCAAGGATGATGGTTATCGGCCCAGCCAAACTCCTTAAGACAATAAAGAAGGATGGAAGAAGCATCCAGGCTTTAATTGTCACCAAAACACCCTCCGGGAATCTGTCAATAACACCCCCGGAGGAGGCTGAGAGGGTTCTTGAGGGTGAGGAGGAGGCAGCAGAGGAGGTATCGGATGAGGGCCGGAAGGGGGAAGAACCTTTGGAAGGGGAGATTTTGGGAGGGGAGGAATGGGATGAGATTGAGGATGAAATGTAGGGATGGGCCATAGTTTTTAGATTAAATTGTCAGGTGGGGGTAGGTAGAGTAGAATGTGCGCTCAAATTCACACTACCAGAAGAAAGTTTTATTTACACCATTTTCAGTCTCTTTTCTGAAGGTGATTAGGTGTTCCAGAGGAGAGGTCTTTCTGGGATCTTTTTAATTACAAATCTTCTTGTTTTTGTCTTCATCAACGCCATTGCTGAGACAGATGGTGTGGAGACCCCCCACTCTATGGAGCTATACCCAGAAGAGGGAAGAGCTCTTCTGAACTCCAGCACTGAAGGGGGAAGTATGATTCATATTGGGGCGGGGTTAGAACAGGTTGCTGTTCCCTTTCTGGCGAGGAATGTTGTTGGAAAGTACACTGGGGCGGAGAGAGTATCGCTCCACCTGAGGCTTCTAAACAATGAGACCTTCTCTGTGGGTCTTACAGCGACAGTTTATTTTGATCTGCAGAGCGACCATACCTATGAGGTACGCGTTGATTTCCCCACAATTGACGTAGCTCCAGGAGAGATAAGAAACGTTGTTGTCAACAGCACCTCATTTTCAGCAACCCCGGGGGATATGAGGTGGGGAGTAGTTGAACTGGTTTTCAGAATAAACAGAGAAGAAAATGCCTCCCTTTACCTTATTACAGATAATGAGACCTATATCAGCATACCTTATGAGCCGCAGGTTCCCGTGGCTGTTGCCGGGAACGACAAGAGGGCTTTTGTGGGAGAGGCAGTGTCCTTCAACGCCTCCTCTTCCTATGACCCCAACGATGACCCGCTCACTTATTACTGGGACTTCAACGCATCAGATGGCCTCGGCTGGGATGCTGAAGGTGTTGCCGTAACCCACATCTTCAACGAATCAGGCACTTATATTGTCACCCTGAACGTGAGCGATGGAAGGTACTGGTCTCACGACACGTTGGTTGTGGAGGTTGCTGAGCAGAACCCTCCAGTTCCCATAATAAATGCAAGTTCTACTTATGTGGGCAGAGGGGATGTGATAACCTTCAACGCCTCACTATCGTATGATCCGGATGGGGACAACCTTACCTTCTGGTGGGATTTCGGCGATGGAACGGTTGCAGAGGGCATTGTAGTCACCCACTCCTATCAGAGGGGTGGAAGGTACAACGTCACCCTGAACGTGAGCGACGGATACCACAATGTTTCCACTACACTCACCGTAACTGTAATTAAGAACAGACCCCCAGAGGTGAACGCTGGAGAAGACAGACGAGTCCTAATAGGGGAGACCGTGAGATTTGAGGGGAATGGTACAGACCCAGACGGTGACAGAATCCTTCTTTATACCTGGGACTTCGGCGATGGAGATTTGGCATACGGACAGGTTGTTGAACATAGATACAACTGCACAGGAATGTTTATAGTGACTCTCACCGCCTTTGACGGGATGGACAATGGTACTGATTGGGTGAGTGTGGAGGTTCTTCCCAACAGCCCCCCGGTGGCGGAGGGCGGGGAGGACATCTACAGTTATAATCTCACGGTCACCTTATCTGCGGCGGAATCCAAGGACCCGGAGAACCATACACTTACGTATGAATGGAATCTGGGTGATGGAACAACTGCAACTGGTGTTAACGTAACGCACACCTATCCAACCTACGGGAAATACCATGTTGTGCTTACCGTCAGGGACCCCTACGGGGGGGTCTCTCAGGATGAATTTAATGTTTATATTCTGAACTACACCATCTTTCACCCAATTCAAATTACTGTTGATGGAAGATATGACTCCGTTGACGGTGTTGAGAAGGGAGAGATCAAAGTTCGGAAGTGGACGTCCTCTGGGGGAAGTGAATATTACTATTATTACAGTGAGTCAGAGGGGTACAGGATTTATGAACTCAACTTTCCCAGGAGGACGGAGGTGGGGATTCACCTGACGGTAATCAATGGCACCTTTATAGACGTGCTGCTTCTTGATCAGGAGAACCTTGACCGCTACACTTTATACTGGGTTGGAGGCGAACCAATATACGCAGAACATCTCTGGCTGAAGACCATGGAGGTGCATGTATCCATTCCCGTTGAGGGGAGGCTCTACCTTGTTGTGGACAACAACAATATATTGAAGAATGGGGCGTATCCCATAGATGTGGTCTATTACAGGCTTGAGATAACTCCTGAGAACTCCAATAAGAACGGAAGTGATGGTGAGCACACTGGGGATGAGGGTGGGGGTGACGGTGAGGCAGGGACCAGTACCCAAAACTATGCGCTTCTTAAAGCTGTCTTTATCGGACTTGCTGTTATAATCGGTGGCACGATACTATTCGCCTTTCTTTTCATAAAATGGTTGTCAAGGGGTGAAGCCACCCCACCCCCCGTGTCCACATCTCAGAACATTAACAGAGAGG
>JAGHBW010000232.1 GCA_021160765.1 Thermoplasmata archaeon | reverse complement strand
TCCCCGGGGTAAGGGGCCCGGGGAGTATCTCTTTTAGATATGAGATTCCCACAAGGAATCTACCCCCAGGAAGGCACATTATTGAAACAAAAGCGACGGACTCAAGCGGGCAGAGCTCACCTATAGCTAGCACTGTAATTTTCATGGAACCTCAGGAGAAGTCAACGGCTGAAGGTAAGGGAGAGATCAAGGGCGGGCTCTCCCTTCTCCTCATTCTTTTTGTTGCAGCTCTCTTAGGTGGTGTGATCTATCTCTTCAGAAAGAAATAAATCACCTCAATTTGAGCGGCACAATCTCTCTTTCTAAAAGGGAGACGTCCTTTTCATCCATTGTATAGGGCGAGAGTGCCACAAGGAAGATGTTCTCCGCTGCTGATGTACGATCCACAAGCCTTCTCAAAAATCGCATAACAGCGTTAAAAGTGTTGTTTCCTAGGAGGTATTCCAGACCGTCCAAAAGGATAATGCATTTATCCCTGTTTTTCACAAATTCCTCTATCCGATATATGAGCGACTCTAGAGAGTGGCTTACCCTCTGTTCCTCTATGTCCTCCTGATCAGTGAGCCAGTAGATCTCAGCATCCCCTTCTATACGGTACTTTCTCCTGACAAGCTTGGGGTTGGTCCTTGTGAACATGAGCCCGCTGTAGCCACCATCAAGGAGGCGTGAGAATATTTCAAAGCACTTTTCCGGCCTCTTCTCCTCCAGAAGGTATGAAAAACCGGGTGAGATCTCCTCAAGGGCCTCCTCCACACTCATTCCTTCCTCCTTTTCTGCCCCCTTCTCCTTCTCACTTTCTTTAACTTCCTCCTTAGGGGGCCTCTCAGCCCCCTTCTCCCAGCTTTTTTCCTTGGGAGGATACGGCGGTATCTTCCCACCATACCTCCTGGCGATTTCACTCAATCTCTCCACCAATTCCTGCTTGAGACCAATTGGACTCAGTCCCCAGCGAACGCAAAGCTCTCTCAACTCTTCTTTGGGAAGCCTCTCAAGCTCTTCCACCGTAAGGGGTCTGCTCAAATCCATCTCCTTTTTGATCCTAATTATCTCAAGAGTGCACTCTTTTGCGTAGGCAAGCGCCTGGTCATACTCTTTAAGTTTCAATGCATAGGTGGCCTCAGAGAGCAGTTCCACAGCTCGTCTGGTGTCTCCTCCCTCCCTCCTCACCTTTATTATAAGATTCTGCGCCCTCTTTATGATCTCCATAATCTTCAGAAACTTCATCTCGTCGGGGTCCATCATCACACAAAACCTCGCTTAAGGAGTATGTCTAAACGGGATATAAATTCTTTCAGTATCTCCCCGAAATGTCCTGCATTTTTTGCCTATTTTTCCCCATCCTCACCTTTTAGGAACTCCTCCTCTCTTCTGTTTATAAACATCTGGGCTGCGAAATACCCTATCAGAATAAGAAGGATACCCACAATGATCACTATATAGTACCAAGGTGTCACGGGAGAGAGGTCAGGAACACTTAAGGGGTCCCTTGGGTCTGTTCTCATATGAAATTCCTCCAAATTGGTGGCACCATCTTCATCGTAATCCACCTCCCCGTCGGATAGAAATGGACATGTCCCCATCTTAACCTCCCAACGATCATCCATTCCATCCCCATCACTGTCCTTCTTCATTGGTGAGGTCATGGAGTAGTACTCCTCAAGGTTCGTAAGTCCATCACCGTCCTCATCTGCAGTGGCATCATTAGCAATCCCTGGATTAAGCCCATTCTCCACCTCCCAACGATCATCCATTCCATCCCCATCCTCATCCACGATATCACCCGTGAAAGAGACTGGAAGCTCCCCTATTGTGGGGTAGCGCTGAGAAACTCCTTCACCTTGTAGTTCTAGATGAAATGTGAAATTGAACCGCCTCATGGGAGAAGGAATGAAAAGAGAAAAGGTTCCGTTTGAAAGCGTAAGCTCAGATCTATAATCCCCCTTATTTACCAGGACCTTATCCGGTTCTGAGATGTTAATGACAATGTACATCCTCACATTAGTAAGGTTTAGCTCCTCACCTTGCAAATCTACTCTCACTATAAAGGGAGAGGTTAGGGGTGGTGTGGGATTGTAGTTAAGATCCCAAGTGATAAGAGGGGTTCCTCCTGTCCCACCTGCAGCTAGAAGAGAGGCTAAGATTAAGGCTACGGGAAGCGGTAATGTTAGCACCAACCCCATGGAGAATAGGTAGAAATATGACTATTTAAAAGAAACTATCCTCCACCATTATCTCCCTACCACACCTCGGACATACACCAACCCTTATTGCGCACTTTCTGTGAAATCTAGCCCCACAGGTACACTTTACGTATTCCGCCCCGGGCTGAATGGTGTTGAGGCAGATTGCGCATGTATAACCTTCTGTGACCTTCCCAATAGGGCCTCTTCTCCTAGTTTCCCATGCCCCTCCCCTTTCAATCTCCATCTCTACCGGGATCAGCCTCCTTATAAGAGGGTAGAGTAAGAGCAGTAGCAAAATAGCGAGAAGTATTAAGTCCATTATAAGGGGGGGATATAATGACCACCCCTTCTCCCTCTCCTCCGGTACCACAATCCTATCCTTTAGAATCATCACCGCTCCACTTACGTTGTGAATGTGTGCTTCCACCAACTTCCCCCTTACCTCCTCTTTACGGAGTACAATACTTCTCCCATCCACACTATTCTCCCCTATAAACCAAGTAATATTATTCGCACCAGGTGGAATGTTGGCAATCCAAAGGCGAACCGAGTCCCCCTCCACCTTCCACATCAATTCCGGCTCCGGCCAAGGAAGTGGGCCTATCTCCCCACGCCAGTAATATCTGTCATCTCCTACGACTATCTCCACCAAAACATCCATTCTCTCCCGAGAGTATATTCTGATCTCGTTAGACATATTTATTAGGACCTCCTCAGAGGGGGGAACTGCTTCGTTGTCCACCATTTTAAAGAGATTGACAGCCGTTGCCTCCAATACACCATATCCATTACAGACAACACGGAGAACAATCAAATCCCCATCCCTCTGGGCGGTGACATGTGGGGGTGGTGGGAGGTCCTCCCCTTTAATGAATATTCTGTGTTCTTCAGGTTGGGGGAGGAGATCGCGGTAGCATACGGAGATGTTGGTGGGGGCGAGAATTCCCTGCAACGACACCTTCACCAGCGTGGGCGCATCTATTCCCGATGCTATCTCCCCCATTTCAAGTACATTGAGTCCCTCATCCAGGGAGATACTTGCATTGCTCCTCTCATGATTTACCCTTATTGTGGAGATATCTATACCCCCCACTTCGTCCCTCAGAATCAGTATGGGAAAGTGGGCGGGGAGAAGCTCAAATGAGGTGTTCCATCTTTCGGGCTCAACCCTCAGACGCTCTCCTGACGAAAACACATAGTATATGGGGAAAGGATGGGGATTGGCGGGGATATAGATGGAGGGGCCAGGCAGAATGGATAGATTTGCTCTTCCAATATCCCTCCCCGACGGGTCCCTGATAACCGCCTCAATGAAGCCAAGGTCAAGGAGCAATTTTTCCTTTCCAGGACAATTCAGGGAGAGGGGCACCTCGGTGCTACCATGAATATTTTTATCAAGTCCCAGTTTGAGGGTTTTTAACGTTCCTATTACCGTGAAATAACAGGGGGAGGAAAAGATTGCCTTCTCCACCACTGCCACCTGCCACATATACCTCCCCGGGGAAATCCCCCCCAACCATTCAGAAAGGCCATTTGATGTGAGGACGTATGTGTTGTTCTCGCTGGGGTTGGCGCCCACAGATAAGATATAAGTGAGATTCCTCCCGAAGTCAAATAGATATACTTGTGCTCCCGCAAGAGGGTTTGTCGTGCTAACTGTGAAGTTTCTCTCCAACAGTGTTTCCTTAAGCATTTCTCCCTTTGGCCATATGCATCTTATCTCATCCCTACCACCCGTAAAGTTTCCCCGAAAGGATGTCTCCGCCCTGTTTCCTGCCCCATCCGTAAGAATTAACGTCACAATAGCATTCCCATCGCCCGGGGGTGACGTGTAGTTATACCCCGCAACGATGTATTCGCCCTCATGAAGGAAGAGGGTTGCTGAGCCTGTGGAAGTCCAATTCTCTCCTTTTATTTCAAATTCCACCTTGGGCCAGGGCCCCGAAGGGCCAAAATCCGCATTCAATCTTATAGGTGGGAGCCCATAGGTGGAACCACCCCAGGACATTTCAACATCCTCTATCTCCGGTGGCGTACTGTCAAGACCCACCCCACGTTGTGGTGAGGTATATATCACTTCCCCATTCATAAGGAGGCGGAATTGATAGAGGGCATACTGGCCCTCGTTAAGAATGAGGTGTGCAGTGAGATTTACCACATATCCGTTTCTAGTTAAGTTAGCCTCCATCCATGGTGACCTGCTCCCATTTGTTATCACCTGGAACTGAGGAATTAATGGGACTGAATCCACAGGGTACAACACGTCAAAAATGGTGACGTTCCTATCCGAGAACCAGCCGGAGGTGGAGTGACTGATCTCTTGAAGAGTGGTTGACGTTTCTGATGAAACGGTCCATGACAGCGTAGCTGTAAGAAGGATTGATAGTAATAGTGCGTAATACCGCATGTATCCACATCCTTTGTTTCTTCAATCACAAAATTGTATAAATACTTTAGAGATTCCATTATACAGGAAGATTAATTATTCTTCCCTCTATCCATCTACACAATGGCCTTTCTTGAAAGTAAACTCATGGAGCGTCCGTACCTTCCAATATTTATCACCATAATCTTTGCCCTTTTCGTATCTCTTCTGGGTGTGGCCTCCGAGATTATACCGCAGGCCCAGGTTTTCACCCCTGAGGGGGAGGGGACCAAGGAACAGGCCCAGGCGGGCTTCCTCAACGCCCTACTATTGGTGGTGCCGGGAGTTGTGGGAAGTTTTATAATTCTGTACCTTGTCAGAAAGGGGAGCTTTAACTTTCTTCTCTCAATGTACCGTTTCCTCTTCTTCATACTGGGCGGAATGGTCTTTTATCTCGTGGGCGACGGGCCACTATACATCCTTTCTGAAAGAATTCCAACCTTCCTCCCTTCCTATCTCCTGACAGAGCCCGTTATAGTTTATCCGGTGAATTGGGATGCGCCGCTGGGTGCTGGTATTGTTTTTTCAGCAATAATAACTGGAGTGTTATTTAACCCCCATGCAGGTAGGCTACAGAAGAACCTTTCCCTCCTTCTTTTCAGCGGAATGTTGGGCGGATTTCTCGCCATTGTACTTTATACCTGGACCGTCCTTATTGTGCTTCTTCTACTCTCCCTCTATGACCTCTACGCCGTATTTTACGGTCCTATAAAGGAAATTGTGAACATGTTTATTGAGATGAGGGGTAGTAATGAAAAAGAGAATAAGAGTGTTCCAACCCCCCGGGAAATCTTTTCTTCCCTAACCTATCAGGGGGAAGGGTGGGAGCTGGGGATGGGGGACCTTGTCTTCTACTCACTCCTCACCGCTCACTCCACCTATTACGGTCTCACCCACCCCCTCATTGGAGGCATCACATGGGCACTCTTCCTTCTTCCCGTTTCACTTGCACTCTTCGTGGGATTCTATCTCACTGAACTTCTTCTAGAGAGGTACCATCTCTTACCTGGGCTTCCCATCCCTATGGGCCTCGGTGTGGGGACATTCATCGCACTGATGCTTCTTCTCTGATCTACGTATCACTGTACTTCATTATACTTTTAACTTCCTCCTCCACCACTTCTATGAGGTGGGAGTCCACTTTCAGTCCCTTGATCCCCATGATGAAGAGGAGGCTCTTTATGTGGTCCGTGGCGGTGAGTCTGTAGTCGTCTAAGACCTCATCCCTGCCGTATATGTCCCCGGGGGTTATGCTTTCCTCATCCAGCGGTTCCAGCTCTTCAAAGTCAGGATCTGGGAGAGAGCCCCTGAAGTATCCCATGAGCTGATACCTTGCGAACTCCGATATCCAGCCCAGATCTGTGTACAACCTGAGTAAGTCGGACACCCTCTTCCTTGGTATTTTCTTCAGTATGAAGTCAACCCATTTGAGGGTGAGCATCAATGCCCTAGCGTTCCTTGGAATTTCAGTTAATATCGCCTCCTCTCCAGTAGAGGTGAGTCTTTTAATGCGGGATAGCGAATCCCTTCCAGTGTGCGTTCGGAATTCCGGTGTCTTAGCATCAGAGGTCATGATCATCGCCTGCTCCATTTTTCGTTTCCTCCTTACTCAACCTACAATAGCTCCACATAACGGTCCACGTATGTTGATGGCGTTGTGAATGATTCGTATGTGGGTACACCGTGTTTGGGCATGATCTTCAGCGACACGTGGGTCTGTGGCACAATGTTGAAGCCAAGCTTATGGGCGTTGATGAAGATTTTTACCACGGATCCCTGTGTTAGCACATTTCCCTCCACAAACGCTCCCTCTATGTCTCTCACTACCTCCACGGTAAAGGTTGTTGATGTTGCATCTGCAGGTGTCCCTATTCCACCATACGTAAGTGTCACATCCTTTGATCCGTCTGTTATTTCCAGTGCTACCACGTCAAAGTCCACTGCTGGAGAACCTGCTGCCAGTGCAATCTTTATCTCAATCACCTGTATTGCAACAGAAGGGCCCGGCTGAAGCGCCCTGTTTCCTGCGTTGTCCACTGCTACAACGGCGTAATAATAGGTATTCCCTGTGGTTGACGTAGATGCGGCAGTTAAAAAGTCAATACCGTAATCCGTGAAAGATGTGGTCCCAGCAGGATCTGATGGGTCGCCTGTTGCGTATCCAGCTAGTGTTACAAGTGGATTTACACGACCGTCTACCGGAAGTTGTTCTACTTTGAATATGGGCTCCAGAGATCTCCATATCTCATAGGTATAATGCTCTCTCTGCTGGTTATGGGTGGCCCCTGTGAAATCCTGATAAGCTACACCCGATCCACTGTCAGTTGCAGTACCCACCCAGTTTATTGTTATCCCGTTGGTGCCTGTAGTGGCAGTTACTGTATATGTTGTAAATGTTGGGGGAACAATATCGTTTGTACAGGAAGCAGCACATGCGGCGCTGGTAGCAAGGCCGTATGACACCTGAGTTCCATCTGAGTGGTAGGAGTTCCCTTCATTGGCCGTCAAATCAACCGCTGCTATAGCGTAGTAATACGCAGTCTTCTCCGAACCTCCTGTCTGCTGGATGTAGTCGTACCACACACCGTCTGCTCTGTGATTGGCGTCTATTGTGAAGTCATTTATGTCCCAGAACCCAATAGGTTGCATGGAGGTCACCGCTACCGCAGGAATGGGTGCTGTTGACCTGTATACGTTGAATCCCCGTATGCGATATTGGTACTGGAGCGATGTGAAATCGTTTTGTTCCTCAATGTTCCACTCCGCACTGGATGAGGAGAGATAGTCCACGTATCCTGAAAGGTCTAGATCTGTTATAATGAGCTGTATTGTACCTGAATTTGGTCCCATAGAAAGGGCGGTGAAGCTTCCCGTGGCTGCAAGAGAGGGGGTGGCTGGTCTCACCGTATCGTAATTCGTCAGTGCAGTTGTGGATGTGGCTGGTGTGGTGTATGCCACGTTCCCTGCTTTGTCGTAAACCTTAAGGTAATAATAGTACGTTGTATGTCCAGATGGAGGCGCATCATATTCTACGGTAGAGGTGGTAGGCAGGTTGTCAGCAAGGTATGTCCACGTCTTTATGAGCACATCGTCACTGGCGGTGTCGTAAGCATTGTCCGTGGAGCGGTATAATTGAACCTTTAAAATCCCACTCCCCGCGTCAGAAGGGGGAGTTGTAATAGATATCTCATAACCGTAATACTCTTCATCCCCATCGGTGTGGTCCCCACCTGTCCCATCTGGGTCATATCCTATTGCTGTAACAGATATTGCCCCGGCAGTTGGAGCTGTTGTGTCCAGTGTTGGCATCTCCGCAGTAGCGCCCTGCCCATCTATCAGTCTGTCCCCTGCTATGTTCCTAGTAACCAGTGCAGTTGAAACTTCCTGCCTGGCGATCTCACCGGTCTCCTGAGCCTGCTGATTGAGTCTTCCTGCTGTTGTTATCAGCAAGGACGCTGCTACCGCAGCCACAAGGATCAGGGCGATGAAAATTATCATCGTCCCTATCCCTATGTCACCTTCCTTCTCCCTTTTCATAATTCCTATCCGTTTCATCTCTATCACCCTGATGCCTCATTATCTCACGGGATAATGATTCTCTTTTCTTTTTTAAAAAACCTTCTAAGTCAGTATTTGCTTGTGATTATCACGAAGAATAACAAATGCTTTCGTGTGATAGGGGGCAGCGGTAATCATTATTGATTTTTAAAATGTTAAAATCGTTGTAATTCTATATTTTTGTAATTAGAGCGATATTCTTATATACTGTTAATGAGGATTTATTTTTGCTGATGAAAGAAATGTACCCCTAAAGGGCATGTGTGCCCTCCGGGACGCGAGTGAAAGGATTTGCTGAGGGAGGCGGAAGCCTCTCTCCTTCGCCAGGAGAAAGAGGTGGACGTAATGGATGAGGTAGATGGGACTATATACCCCCCAGAAAAGCTGAAACACCTCTCGCAGGTGCTTGTTGATGACTACGTAATGAGAATCTTAACTGCAACATACTATCGTCCGAAATCTGCCCAGGAGCTAAGCATAGAACATAACATCCCCATTGCAGTGTGCTATAGAAAAATCAAAGAATTGGTTGCCTTGGGGCTCCTCAAACCTGAGGTGCGAATTTTAACACAGAAGGGAAAATGGGTACAGCTATACCGCTCCCAAGTGAAGGGTGCTTACCTCTTCATTGAGAAGGGAAAGCTGAGAGTCCGCCTGGAACTGGTGACTGGAAAGGGGGCAGAGATTGACCGAACCATTCCAATACTGAGCAAGTAAAGGAGGTGAGATGTTGGATCCACTACAAATGACAAAAATATTGTCCGATGAGTATAATGTGAAGATTCTAGCTGCAACACTTAAAGCCGCACATTCTGCAGACTATCTCTCCCGAAAGCTAGACATACCAATAGCAGCGTGCTATAGAAGGATACACCTGCTCTCATCTGCGGGTCTTCTCAAGGTGGAAAGAAAGGTGTTAAACCCCCGGGGAAAGTGGGTCACACTTTTCAGATCTAATCTGAGCAGGGTGAACCTTGCATATGAGAAGGGGAAGCTAAGAGTGTATGTGGAGAAGTGTGATCCCGAGGACCCTGTAGACGAAGGGCTATGGGACATAAACACAGTCTATCAGAAAACCACTACACAGACGGAATTCCCTTGACAGAGAAGGGGTGAGATGAATAAAGGATGGGAAAATACTTGGGGAATTCCACACATCATTCTTCTTTCCCTTTTTCTTAACGTAGTTTATGTTGGAGGTATACCATCACAGTGGGAGGCCGATTCATCTTTTCCTTATCTAACTGTTAAAAGTGTGTATGCTGATTATGATTCGGCTGGGCGTATAGACATCCTGTGGTCTGCTTTCAACACCTCCTCAGGACTATGGGAGGTTATTTATGTAAAATCCCAGGATTCTGAGTATCTGGTAGATCCCGTCATAATATATCGCGGTGCACAGCAACCAAAGTGTGCCCCCATCAACGATACGGACACTTATGTGGTTTTCTGGCACAATACTACTCTCGGCTTCATCCCTATGAGCCTCATTATAAGATACACAAAAATGAGGATAATAATAAGTGAAGAGCCACATCCATTAACAAACCGCACCGTGCGATCCATAGGTGATATAAAAGTAAGACTCCTTAACGAAAAATTCATAACATTATGGTCTTGGGGAAATGACTCTATTGGCGGAGTGTCCTGTTCAAATGAAAGCGGAGGGGAGAAGGTTTTAGTTCAGACAAGAAGTTCAGCCGTTCCCTTTGATGCAGTTTTTGACGATCGGGGAAATCTTTACCTAGTGTGGTGGGACACTTCAGAGGAGGGGGTCGGCGGGATATATTTTCAGAAGTTCAACTCCACATTGGATCCCGTAACACCTCCCCTGAGGAAAAGTCTCCTTAATATAAAAGGAGAGGTCGGCCTGAGATTGCTGAACGATAGGCTGCACGTTATATTCACTGCTCAGAGAAGTGGCGAGGAGGATGTTGTGTATACCTGCCTAGACACTAATGGTACAGACATTATAGATGATATTGTTCTCCTTTCAGTCCCTGCAAGACCATACATCGCTCTTCCTCCGCCCAATAATTATACTGAAGGTGGCCTTCCTGTATCTGCTTTTTACAGCAACGGTGGTGATACGTCTATTAAAGTGACACTTATCCCCACAACATATCCCCCAGGCGGAAGTGCTAAAGAATTCAGGGAGAACTTGACGAATATGGATGAGGTTGTTATAAACGGCGTTGTTGAGCGAGGAGGGGTTTGTATCCTGTGGAGGAATGGGGATGGATTACTTTACTACCCCACTTCAAACGCAAAGACCCTCCCCAGCATGATAGGCGCGTCTTCTTACAATATAGGACAGATGAATTTTCACTCAATTTTTCCAAATGAGGGGGAGAGAATTGAGGTGGGTGGATCTCTTGAAGTGACTGCTAAAATAGATTTTTACAGTCCCCTTCCTGAGAAGATTGGGGTATCTGTTTCCATAAAAGTTGGGAGTTATCTTGAAAACAAAGTTTGGTGGGTATCAACAGAGGAGAGTGAGGTGAAGATAGCCTGGACCCTCAATATGGATACCCCAGGACGGGCCTACATAAACTATACACTTGATCCCTTGGGGCTACTCCCTTACTCTACTCTACAGGGAAGGTTCGTTATTTCTTATGTGGATGTGGTGCTTGAAAAGATGGAATTTAACCTGCCAGAGGAGATTTATGTCCTATCACCTGCACCGATAAACATATCCGCTTCTGTAAAGAACGCTGGGTATGGTACAGTTTCCGCTAGATTTTTAACATATCTGAATGGGGAAGAGATTAACTGGATATCCCTTTACCCCTCTGAAATACACGAGTTGAGTGAAAATGCAACAGTGAATCTTTGGGTCAACTTATCCCCCCCCATCAGCCTCCCCCCAGGGGATTATAATCTTACTGTCCAGGCCAAGAGTCTATATACGGGGAAGATCATCGGTGAAAACTATATTACCGTTAAAGTAAACCTACGATTGGAGATATCCCTTTCAGGCCCAGAATTGCTTTCGCTCAAACCCTCTTCAGAGAATCACTTTGTAGTCTACCTTACAAACAAAGGGAATACGGTAGAACGATTCTGGGTGTCAGGAAGGCTTTCGGGGTTAAATGGCTATGTACTCATAGGAGGAAGGGAGCAGTATACAACAACCTCCCTGAAGCCCTCCCAAGGGACAAATATAGGTGTAACAATACAGCTTATAGACTCACCGCCACCTGATTCCTCTGGGGAGGTCATTCTCACGGTGATTCCCCTAACTGAAGAAAAAGTCTTTAACGTTTCCTTCCCCGCTACGGTAGTGAAAGAGGTGAATGGGGAGATAACCCTCCCATGGGAAAGTTACATCTACCATCCCAGAATCAATAGGAATATAACTGGAGAGGTTCTAATAAAAAATACTGGCAATGTTGAGTTTCTCCCCCGGTTTTATTTTGTTTACCTTCCCGTTGGATGGAGGGCGACATACACTTATCCCAATAGTACCCTACCCCCTGGAAACGCCACCTCTGGATCCTTCTGTATAGAGTTCGCAACAATTCCCACAACAGGAGAGTACACACTCACACTGATACTTGATTTGACAGGAGAGGGGGGAATCTCAAAACAATACCAACTTACCATTGTTGTGGAAGGCTTTCTTAACATAAGCTGTCGGCTACTGGTGGGGGAAAAGAACGTTACCGTAGACATTATCCCTTTCACCTACCGGTGGGTGATATCCATAAAAAACAGTGGAAATATGCCCGTTTCTGTTCAACTATTCACTCTAGGGAAGCTGTATAGATACGTGAGCATTCTCCTCCCCGGGGGCAGTGTCTACAACTGGACAGATGTCCCAGAGGTGCAAATAAACCCCGGTGATAGCGTGGAAATAAGTGTAGAGCTGAATCTACATTCCAAACCAGCATGGACAAAAAACAGTATTGTCCTGAAGGCCTTTGTAAAGGATGATGAGAGCGTATCCGCTGAGATCACGTTAAACTTAACAAAACCCCAAGAGGAGGAGGGACCGACCATTGTATTGATTTCAGGAATTGTCGGTGGTCTTTTAGCAGCAGCTATGGGTGGATTTCTATATTATAGAAAAAGAAGGTATCCTTCCGGTGGTGGGGAGGAGGAAGAGGTTTGACCTATTTCCTCAATACCCGGAAGAATGGATTCATATGCGGTTTTGTGTTGGCGAAGATCCTGTAAATCGGGCGAAATGTTTTGGTCATACCAGGAATGCGATGTTGTAGAGGCAGGGTTCCCTCCTCACTCTTCCTTTCTGTGGGTTGCTCTTCCACTCTCTCCCCAAGATCCATGAGTGTGTGTCTTTTAACTGATTGACGCACCCCTTCATCCTTCCCTTTCTCATAGAGGTACCTTATGAGTTTTTCTAAACGGTACCTTTTTGCTTTTTTCAAAACATCCCTCTTTCTTTCCTCCACCCAACCAGTCCCCTCCATATGCCCATAAAATCCAACCTCATATCCCAATTTATAAGCATCCTCCAGAATGCCCATCTCCTTACGATATCCCAACTTAATGGCCTTCCTCAGAATCTTTCTCGCTTCCTCCTCCGATAGCATTTTTTTCATGTCCACCCCTCAAAACCGCAAAGGAGATACTCCCACCGAAAGCCCAGAAGAAGAGATCGTTAGTGGGTGGAGATTATCGTCGTGCTTTGTGCCTCTCATTTTTATGATCTGCAAGGCTCTAATCATCTTATCCTCCTTCAGAAAATGATGAAGAAGAATGATGCCATGTACTATATAGTGCTCAATACCATATCTATCTGGATCCAGCATTTCAGAGATGAGTAGTACTGTAAGGTCAAAATCTTTAAGGGCTCTTACAAACATTCCCTTTTGAAGGGCTTCGTGGGCAGGATCGTTGAGGGAAGAACCGAAGCCCACCATAGCTAGTGAATCAATGACTAGCCGTGAAATACCCAAATCTTCCACGTACGTCTTGATAAGCGAGATAACATCTCTCCCTGATACCGGACGTATGTCTAGGCTGAGTATCTTATCTGCAGCGGATATTTCCTCCCGGAACTTCCTCTGATGGATCTCCCTGACGTCTGCAAATAGGATATCATTGTCTTTTACAATGTCAATTAGGTCGGGAAAGAACCTATATTGAGCTGCCAAGATGTTTTTTGGATCCTCTGTGAGGGTCATATAAAGACCCCTCTCCCCTGTTCTAGCACCTTCTAAAAGAAAGTGCATACCAAAGGTCGTCTTGCCTGATCCCGGAGCTCCCGATACCATATAAACCCCCGGCGATAGAAGGCCTCCCTCCACAAGAGAGTCAAAACCTGCCACTCCAGTTTTTACTCTTCTCATCAGCGTGGAATTGATAAGAGGAATTAAAAATCTTTTGCAGTGGTTTGCTTTTTTTGAAACCATTGGATTTTTTGATTTCTGTTTTTGATTTTCTTTTCTAGATATAGAAAAGAATAACAAGAGGGGATAACAGGAGACTTCTGTTATCTTTACGCATTTTTACACCTCTATTTTTTATAAGTTCTCCCTGAAATAAAAAAAAATGGGGTCAGCGGAAACTGAGAAGTTACCGCTGCCCTTTGTGAGAAATGAGGTGAGAAAAAAGAGGTGAGAAAAGATGAGGAGGATAAGAGGAAAGTGTGAGGACGAGGCGGGAGATATGGGTATCGGCACCATGATTATATTCATAGCCATGGTGCTGGTGGCGGCTGTTGCCGCATCATTGCTCATATCTACCGCCGGTGATCTGAACCAACAGGCGCAGGAAACTGGAAGACTGGCCCAGCAGGAAGTCTCCTCTGGGTTTTTGGTAATGGAAGTTTTCGGGTATGACAATGGAACAGACGGCGATATTGACGACTTATATATAAAGATGCGGCTGAACGCCGGCTCCCCAGCTATAGACATGGATAACGTGATAATTGAGGTGACTGGAGATTCCTTTGAAGCCTCGTTGAATGTCACGTGCGACCAATCCTACTTTGCAAGCAATGGTGATTCCACATACAAAGTGGAAACCCCTGACGACAAAACTGGAGTGATTAGGGATCCTGAAGGGCACTATGATAGTGATAGTGACAATATACTTGAGTCTACTGACCAGCACATTGTCTCTCAGGGAACGGTCCTTATGGTGCACATTGACATACAAACTATAGAAGGAACAGGTCTTGATCCTCAGGACACCGTCCATATAAAAATCATACCGAAACACGGGGCACCAACGTATGAGGAGATAAACGTCCCAGAGTGCCTTACGGGCAACTATATACCACTTTCCTAAAAAATAGGAAGTGGGCAGAAGAGAGGTGAAAAAAGATGAAAAACGCAATAAATAAAAGGAGCAAAGAGGGGGATATGGGTATCGGCACCATGATTATATTCATAGCCATGGTGCTCGTCGCC
This sequence comes from Thermoplasmata archaeon, assembly GCA_021160765.1. Lineage (GTDB taxonomy): Archaea > Thermoplasmatota > Penumbrarchaeia > Penumbrarchaeales > EX4484-36 > EX4484-36. The sequence goes on along the minus strand of JAGHBW010000232.1, from coordinate 87 downwards.
GCCGTCGCCGCCTCACTGCTCATATCCACCGCTGGCAGCCTTAACCAGCAAGCACAGGAAACTGGAAGATTGGCTAAACAGGAGGTC
>JAGHBW010000095.1 GCA_021160765.1 Thermoplasmata archaeon | reverse complement strand
GTGTATATATACTGGGTTCGGTGTCGACAACAACATATGCTCATCAGACGCAAAGAATGTGTACCACCTTATATTTTTCTCGTAGTCTATGAAATATGCGTAAATATACACCCATGTATAGTAAAACGCCACAACGTTTCCCCCCCTTGTAAACGGTATCCAATACATTGCCTTTATCTCAAACGTTACGTTGATATCCCAGACTGCCGTAGGATCTGAGCCTGTTATGTTGAAACAATCCCAATGGTCATAGAAGTTGTTTAGGTGGAGAACACCAGAGTTTTGAGGCATTGCAGTTGAATTGTAAATGTCCTGAGCCTCTTGATCCCCGTTGACCTTGATGGTTGGGTCAACCTCAAGCACGTAAGACTGCCTTGGAATAGAGCTAGAAACCTGTCCAGCACGGATACTGACAGTGCTTATTCCGATATAATACCACCCCATCTCAAGATAGGGGTCGTCATCCCACTGTGATAGCTGACCGAAGGATTGATGGGGTGCTTCTACCGAGAGGTTCCAATCCTCTCTGAACTTTACACTCTCGTTGTAATTATTAGTGTCATCAAAATCATCATAGTACCACTCAGTACCACCATAATTACTCATAATAACATAAGGGTGCCACACATCAATATAGATATAATCATAATTCACGTCTGCGGTTGTATTGAATGGTGGGTGAGGTTCAATCAGTTCCTGGAGGCCAGTAGCCTGCCAGCTCTTCAGGTGAAGAGTGAGATTTGTTATAAGGCCACCCGGTTTTGAATCAGCATCCAGAGCTATTTTATACCAATCAACCTCATCCTGACCCTGAGGAGTTGTCGTACCAAAGGAACCATGTACATCCGTTTTTCCTGTTTTATCAGATATATACGTGCCATTTACATCGTCATCATTGGGTTCCTGTTCATTAAGAGTTCCCCTTGTTGAGGGTGTTGCCTGGACCATATATGGTGATCCTACCCCCTCCATCTCAATTATAGGCTCGGAACGAATTTCGTTGCTCAGTTGATTCAATACCTCATTTAAAGAGTACCCGCCCGCCAATCTCATCCCAGAATCCGATATTGGAACGGGTTTAATCTCCTTTTTAGATATGAATTTCTGCTCAGTTAGTAAGCTACTAGCCCTCAAATTATTCACATATCTTTCTCTAATTGCCACTGGAACCTCTTCTGGAGAGAGAGGAACAATCTTAACCCTTTCGTCCGTTGAAATAACGGTCCCTGAGAAATTATTCTCACTCTGGCTTGCCTCTTTTGAATATTCCACCTTCTCATTATAAAACACAGCACTCGCCACAGGAAGGACCAAGAAAGCCAAAAGAATCAAAGCCAGAACCACAAATCTTTCCTTCTTCAAACTTTCACCTCCAAATTCACAGTATGTCGCTTTAACATATCGGCGACTACAATGCGCCCTTTATACCAGTGGGATAAATAAACTTTCCCCAATTCTCGTCATTAAAATCGTCAATCGTCCCCAGAGAAGTCATGGTTTATGCATTCACAGGGGATGGGTGTAAAATAGGGTGGGAAGGCGAATACCGGAAAAAACCAAAAAAATATAACCTCGCTGGTATAGGGCAAAAGCATGAAAATAACCTTCTTGGGAACAGGCGGTGGCCGAATTGTCACCGTAAACCAGGAGAGATGTACAGGAGGAATATATCTTCAGGGTGAAAGAAGGGTTCACATTGATCCAGGCCCCGGGGCTGCCCTGCTATTAAGAAAAGAAGGGAAGTCACCCCTAAACACAGATGCTATCCTTGTAAGTCACTGCCATCCAGACCATTATTCTGATGCAGAGGTACTGCTGGAGGGAATGTACCTCAAAAAGAGAGAACCATCGGGACTGCTCCTTGCCTCTAAAAGTGTTCTTGAGGGAGTGGAGGATGTTGGACCTGCAATATCAAAGTATCATCAAAGGAGGGTAAAAAGGGTGGTTGTTGCCGAGCCGGGGCGTGCTGTTCAACTTTCCCCCTTCACATTCATCCCATTCAAAACGTATCACAACGACCCTTCATCTGTAGGTTTTATCATAGACACACCATCAGGTAGAATATCATATGTCTCAGACACCTCCCTTAATCCGGGACTCCTTTCTCAACAAAAGAAGATAGACCTTCTTATACTCTCAGTGACAAGACCGCTTGAAGCCAGAATTAAATATCACCTTTCAACAGAGGATGCTGCATTTCTCGTTGAAAAAATAAAGCCTGCTCTAGCTATTATGACACATTTCGGAAAGAAGGCCATTAATTCCGACCCAGACCTCCAGGCCGGTTGGGTACACAGAAAGACAAAGATAAAGACGGTAGCTGCGAAGGACGGGATGGTCGTTGAAATGTCTAAAGGGGGTGTTGAGGTGGTACGGGAGGGCTGGAGTGAGGTTTAGTACAAGGGGCTCAGTAACGTTTATTTAAAAGAAGAATATACGGAGGCTTGAATACCCCAGCAGTGAGAAGGATAGCGGGGTGGGGTAGCCAGGATATCCCGGCGGGCTCATAACCCGCAGATCGGTGGTTCAAATCCACCCCCCGCTACCATTTTTTCTAACCACCACCATAAAGCTTGCGATAATACTCATCTGGATCGATCTCTCCCATATACCCTCCCCCTGCCGTGTCGTCCCCGGGGGGCGATGTACCCCTATGGAGCGGTTGCAACCTCCTTCTTCTTTTCCCCAATATAAGGGCAACTGCAGCTACTACAATAACCCCCAGAGCGCTTACAAGAGCGACAAAAATGATAATGTTGGATGTTAAACCCTTCTTTGTTTCCTCTGGGTGGGAGGCTGCGAATCTCGGGTTTGTACCTGCCTTCAGCTCCTCAATGTCGCTGTACCCATCATTATCGTCGTCGGTGTCCATCCAGGGTTCTGAGTTTGCAGCATCGCCATCAGGCGCCCCATCATTATCCGTGTCAAGTGGAGTATCATATGCGCTGAATGGATCAGTACCCAGGACCATCTCCCATATATCAAAATATCCATCATTGTCGTCATCTGGATCTTCAACGTCGGGTATTCCATCCTTATCCGAATCCCTAGGCGGGCCAGAGGGATGGCTTGAAGGAGAAAGCGGATTTGTGCCTGCAACAAGCTCTTCAATGTCAGTATAACCATCTTCATCATCGTCCTCATCATGACTGCATCTAAATCCATCCTGGTCAAGGTCAATGTCTTCCATAGTGTAGAAAACGTACGTAGGACAGTACATTATCATATTATCATGAGCATCTCTGAAAGAGGGGTTGATTTTAACTGTATAGGCGGTTTCAAATTTTAGGGGCTCTAGAGGTGTCAGGATCACTGTATAGTTGTCAAGTTCTAGATCCATCATCGTGGTGACCTCTTTCCCTTTAATATCGTAAATCACAACAGGGGAGAAGGGCGTGTTGACCTCCTCAACCCATTCGTTAAACACAATTTTAATCTTCGTGTATACAGAAACACCCTCACTTCTGTTATAGGGTATAATTGAGACAACCTTAGGAGGAAGATTATCAACACGGAAGGGCTGGGTTATATCAGAAAAACCCACCCCCCGGTCAATGGGAGTTATTCGGATATAAACTGTTGTATCCATATACTTAATGTCCCTATTTGAATCCCATACGATGTGATTATACGCTCCCCGGGGGGAGGAGGAGTACCCAAATTCTCCGGCTGGGTCTTTCAAAGTTGCAGGGTGGAAGGTCCTATTGTCAATACTGTACTCTACTTTAATAGATATTGGATCACCCTCGTTGTCATACAACAAAAAGGGGATGGTAACCTCCTCATTCATAACCCTACCATAGAATTGTGTAATGTTTACCCTTGGGAGGTTGTTGTAGACAACCTTTATGGAGGTGATCTCTGGAGTGGTGTCGGATTCAGATGTCTGAAGGTAGAACTCCATCTGTATCCAGCTGTCACCGTTGTGCTCATCCCAAAGGGATGCTCCGCTCTGCACGTAGAAGTCCGATTCGTTCCCACCCGGTCCCACAAAATTCTTCATTATCATTTCTTCCCTTGTTTTACCACTGCGAACTCTATACTTTACCTGAGTGTTCGTACCAACCTTACCACTCCACTCCACCCTCATAATAGTTGATGGAGCAGTGAGGTTTATTGGCGGTGTTCTATAAACACCCTCTTCAACGTAATGGCCAAAGGAGTACAACCATGTTCTGTTGTCAAAATCCCCATATACTACGAAGCTTTTTGTATTCCATATAGGTGCCATTCCGAAGTCAGATTTCGGTGGCGGAGGGGAAAGGGGTGATAGCTTGTACCACTTTCTTAAACTGAAATCAAACACATACACATCGTTGCTATCAGAAGAGTACCGACCTGTACCTCCAAAAAGCAGAACTTTATCGTCTCCGTACACAGGAACTAAACGATGAGAGCGCCTGTAAGGTCCATTGTTCGTAAGTAAGGTCCACCTTCCAGTGTTGACGTTATATGCCCAGGTATCTGAAAGAACTCTTCCAGTCTTATTCAACCCCCCGTGTAGAATAACGTAGGGTGTCCCATATACCGGTGCCATAGCCGCTCTTGAGCGAGGTTTTGGTGAAAAGGGTGTGGACATATTGACCCACGTGTTCTGCGCATAATCAAAAACCCACGTCTGCGCTCCATATTGGATGGGGAGTCCCCCAAACATCACAACTTTGGACGTCCCGTATACGGGAGACATTGCAGCGTATGTCCTCCCCTGTGGTGATACTGCCGGATCTGCAAGTGTCCAATTTCTCGTTTCCAGATCAAAGATCCATGTATCAGTCATCAAATCATGATAATAGGTTTGCCCTCCAAAAAGTACAACCTTCGTCTGATCGTAGATGGACGCCATGCAGGAGCCATATCTAGGACTGGGATGAGGTTCTAGGTAAAGCAATTCCCAACGATGGGTGTCCCCATGAAAGAGCCAGGTCTCCCCATAATATTCAGTATAATAGAGTATCTTAGGTGTCCCCCAGATCTCTGCCATTTGATCTCTGCTAGCACGGAGTGGACTTTGCATGGTTTCCAGGCAACTCCATTCCCCATCATCTCTTAACGTAAGTTTTACTCCACCACCTCTTCCCGAATAAAGCATTACATTCGTTAATGTTCCGTTGGAAAAGGATTCCTCAGTATTTATTACATGTACAGAATCTCTCAGCTCAACTTCCCCATATTCCCCCAAAATCTCCTTCTGGGGTAGATACACAAACATGGATAAAATCAGCACGCTCACAAGTAAAAGAGGTAGCACTCTTAAACGCATATCTTCTCCCCAAACAGTAAATATTATCCTTGGGATATTATTTTTTCTATGGAGACGTGTAAAACCCACCCCTACCATTCCTTAATTGATTAGAAGAGAAGCATATTGAACAGTCCCCCTCTTTTTAACAATGTTTATATAAGGGTACTTATTTTCCGCTCTGCTCATAGCATAAATGAAGCTATGGCCATACGATAGGGATACCTTACATCCCGCGCATTCCCCCTAAGTAAGGATTCTGTGGGGGATGCAATCGTAACGGCCAGGGCGGATTGAGGGCGCGCTCTAAAGGGGCGTTGCTCGTCAGTGAAGGTTAGGAGGAATAAGATGCCTCGGATTAGGCGACCCAGAAGGGGCTCTATGGCCTATTATCCAAGAAAGAGGGCCAGGAGTGAGATACCCCATATACGCTCGTGGCCAGAGATAGACGACGGTCCGCGTATACAGGGCTTTGCAGGGTACAAAGCTGGCATGACCCACGTCTTCGTAGTGGACTACCGCCCAACATCAACCACCTCTGGAAAGGAGGTAATGGTGCCTGTGACCGTGGTAGAGACCCCCCCAATGAAGGTGCTGGGGATGAGACTGTACAAGGAAACACCCTATGGATTGAAAATAATAAAGGAGATCTGGCATCCAAAACCGGACAAAGAGATCAGAAGGAGAATCCCCTACCCAAAGAAGGTATCAAAACCCAAAAAGGCGGAAATTAAGGGACTTGAGGTAGACGATGTGAGGCTGGTGATGTACACCCAACCGTATAAGGTATCTGGAATTCCCAAAAAGTCTCCAGAGATAATGGAAGTTAGGGTTGGAGGAGGTACCATAGAAGAAAGGATTGATTACGCCTTCTCAAAACTCGGTAAAGAGATTTCATTTGAAGAATTTCAGAAGACAGGGGCTATGGTAGATGTCATAGCTGTTACAAAGGGGAAAGGCTATGAGGGCAGAGTGAAACGATTTGGAACAAAACTCCTAAGTCATAAAAACAGCAAACACCGGAGGATGATCGGAACTCAGGGGCCCTGGCACCCCAACTGGATAATGTCCACGGTACCGTCATCTGGTCAGATGGGGTATCATCAAAGGACAGAATTCAACAAACGTGTCCTCAAAATAGGTGAAAATGGGGAGGAGATAACACCCCAGGGTGGGTTCCTTCATTACGGTATTGTGAGAAACCCTTACGTGATCATACACGGTTCAATTCCCGGTCCTGTTAAAAGATTGGTCCGGTTCAGAGATCCTGTAAGAAGAAAGGGTGTGGAGGTGGAGACCCCACAGATAACCCACATCTCCACCACATCTAAACAGGGGAAGTGAGGGGGAGATAGAAAATGGTGCAGAAGGGTAAGAAGACTAGAAGGTCCAACATAAAAGGGGGGGAGAAGGTGAAAGTATACGATCTGAAAGGGAAGGCCGTTAAGGAAATCACACTTCCGGAGGTGTTCAACACCCCCTATAGACCAGACGTTATTCACAGAGCAGTGGTTGCAGCGCAGGCCAATAGAAGACAACCCTACGGTCCATCCCCCATGGCGGGAATGAGACATGCTGTTTCCACTTGGGGAAAGGGCAGAGGTGTCGCAAGGGTGCAGAGACTGACTCAAGGAAGAAGAGCAGCAGAATCCCCCAATAACGTGGGAGGAAGAAGAGCGCATCCCCCCCGGGTGGAGAAGGACTGGAGTAAAAAAATCAACAAAAAGGAGAGAATCCTGGCCATCCGCTCAGCATTGGCTGCTACAAAAGTAAGAGATCTAGTGATGGCAAGGGGGCACCGGGTTCCAGATGATAGAACGCTTCCAGTTGTAGT
>JAGHBW010000071.1 GCA_021160765.1 Thermoplasmata archaeon | reverse complement strand
TTTCAGTGGAGGATAATACAATAAAAGTTCAGCTGGGAGAGGAGAGTGTTGTAATAAAAAAGGAGGGGGATGGGGCCTACAGTATAGAGGGAGCGGAACCCATAATGGGGTACGTTAAGAGTGCTGTGATACGATCTCAGGAGTGCGTTCATTGTGGAATATGCCCGGGAAGATGTCCCACCGGTGCCCTTCAGTTGAAGGAGGATGGTATTGAGATTGAGGAGGAGAGGTGCGTCAGTTGCCGTCTCTGTCTGGAGGGCCCCTGTCCCGCCGAGGCTTACCGCCCCTCTCAGGGCTTCTCATTTTAAGTTTGAGCTTTTTTGGAGGTGCCAGGGGAACCATGTCAACACGGGAGAGCCCTTTAAGTTCCCTGTCAACCCTACCGGTAACAGCATCTACGGCGAACCTCTTAAGCCCTTTGGGAGTGTCCACGTCAACCAGGTAGTAGGGGTAGTAAACCCTCCTCCTCCCCCCCATCCTTATTCTGTCCTCAAGGAATGCCAGCGTTTTTACAACTCTCTCCTCATCCACTGTTACCTTCAGCGCCTGCTCCTCCACCACCTCCTCCGCCACTGAAGGAAGCTCTGCCAGGGGCCTTCTCAGGTGTTTCGGGAGGAAAAATGGTTTAACTAAGGTGTAGGAGACCTCACCGCTCTCCTCCTCCACCTCCTCTCTCAAAAGGCCCCTCCCCATGAGGGAATTTACAACCTCCTCAACCTTCTCCCCTGGCAGCTTGAAGTCCTCCTTCAACTCCTTCATGGTTATTGGATGGTGGCTGGCGATGTAAAAGAGCATCTTTGCCTCAAGTGGGGGGAGTTTGAGTAGGTCCTTGAACCCCTCACTTCTACGGAGGTGCTTCCCCCAGCCCATTATGAGCTCTCCTCTGTTGAGATCAACGTAGAGGTGGAAGATCTTTGGTTTTCTCAACAGTTTCCCCGGGGCGGTAGCCTCTACCATGAGAAGAGGGAGGAAGAAGGGAAAAACATCCGCCACCTGGCTTCTTCTCCTGGTCAGGATATTCAACTCTTTAAGCGCCTCCTCCCCCGCCCATTCCGAATCAATTCTTGGGGGGATAACCGGAAGGACCACCTCCTCCCACTCAACCTTCGCCTCTCTAATCGTAGACTTTTCCTTCTCAACCTCTTCCCTTGCCTCCTTTAACCTCTCTTTTCCCTTCTTAACTGGCCTCTTTGCCCTCTTCTTACCCTCCCTCACTACCTCTCTCTCCTCCTCTTCCTTTTTCCTCCCTTTTTCCTTTCTTCTTTCCTCCTTTTCCGATCCCTCTTCCTTCCCCTTCTTCCCTCTCCTCCTTTTCTTAATTGAATGCTTCTTTTTAAGGTGTGTCAGGTCCTTCTCCAATGCCTTCAGGTAGTCCTTTGCAGCCCTATCCTCTCCCGCAGCGCTCTTCGCCTCTTCTATCTCCTCCTCCAGCTTCTTTACCCCCTCCTCTCCCACCTCCTCACCCATTGAAAGTCTCATCAGGAGCTCCTCGTACCTCTCTTCCAACTTCTTCAACCTCTCCTTAAGTATCCTGTTCTCCACCCTGATTCTGCTCTCCTCTTTCTCCCTCCTCTCTTCCCTCTCCATCCTCACCCACCTTCCCTCACCAGCCCTGTAGAGCAGTACAGCGTCAAAGATCTCCTCAAGAGCCTTCAGCACCCCCTCCCCCGTGATCTCATAGTCTAGGACTAGAACGGCCCTTCCAGAGCCCTTAACCGCCCTCCAGCGCATCTCTTTGAATAGGGAGGCAACCTCCTCAGGGACCATCTTCCCCATGTTGTCTTCAATTCCCCCAATAATGAGAACCCCTCCCCCCTCCTCCTCCAGATCCTGCTGAGCGGTCTGTATCTGAGCCCTCAAGCCTCTTTTATCAAGTTTTCTCAGGTTGAATCCACCCCCGGGATACTTTGGTGGATAAAGCCCAGGACCGTAGAGGATCATCCCTTTCATGCCGGAGAAGTGTTTGAGAACGTCCTTAAGTGAGGTCTCAGGTTCATCGCTCTCAACCAGGATGCTGGGGGGAAGGGTTCTCAGAACATCCTTGAGTGGACTCTCCTTCTCCTCCCTACCCCTAACACTCTTCGGCATGGTCGTCTCCCCAGCATGCCTGCTCTGTCTGGGTCTTACCTTCATCATGAACGCCCTCCCACCACCTCTCTGGTCCCCTACCAACACCTCTCCCGGCTTCAGTCCTCTTAGAAATGAGGGTGCGGAGAAGGATTTTGGCACGTGAGTGGGAATCCTTTTCATAAGTGCCTTGATGTCATCCTTCATAGCAAGGGTGTGGGCAACAACAAGGTCCACCTGGGAAAGCACCTCATCATCGGTGGCGGAGGGCCTCTGGGTAGCTAGGACCAGTGCACAACCGGGCTTTCTCCCCAGTTTTGCATATTCTGTGAGAGGCTCGGTAGCCGCCGTTCTCTTTCCCCGGGGGAGAATCAGATGTGCCTCGTCTATCAGAAGCCAGGTTACGGGTATCTCCACCTCCCCCATACGGCTCAAAAGTATCTTTCTTGCAAGGATACCTGCAATCAGGGCCCTCTTGGAATCTCCCAGGGTGGGGGAGGAGACGTCAATAACAGTTATGGCCCTCTCCCTCACGATCTCGTCAAGAGGGGTTCCCACCCTGGCGAATATCCCCCAGGACTGGGCTGCCTTGAATCTGGATATAATACTTCTTCTGGTCTGGATGGAGTATCCCTTCTCCGGGGAGAGTACATCTGTATCCTCTTCAATGCACCTTATTATGTCCTCTATTGTGTAGTCCTCCCTACCTTCAACCTGCTCAATACCCTCTCCCCTCATCGCCCTGTATCCCGATTTTACCTTCTTCAGCACGTCAGAGATGAGGTTCCCCTGCTGGGAAAAGGGCTCTATGTCAAATATGGCCATCCAGTCCTCGGGTTGGAGGTCTGAAACTGATATGGTGAGGGGGGTGTCTGGAGGGGGTGCACCAGGCGCTGGAGGAGCCATAACAACAGTATTTCCAAAACCGTGTGGGCGGAGCCCGAATCTCTTCAACTCCTCTCTCATCCCCTCCCCTTTCTCCCTGAGAGACCAGAATATGCCTATGGGGTCTATGATGACAGTGGCGATCTCAAGTGAGGTCCTGGCGAGCTCCTCTGCGAATACCCCCAATGTATAGCTCTTTCCAGACCCCCTTTTCCCGCATATAAACACAACGTGAGGGTATTCTGCTCCCAGATATACCTTAGCATCCCCGGGGATCCTTTCGTCCTTCTCCATAAGCTCCCCAAGAAGCAGCAACCCCCTTCTCCCCATCCTCTGGTGCTCTGAGGAACTTCTTCCAATAATTACTCCGTTCAGGGTTCTGTCATAGAGCAGGTCCAGAGGCTCGTCTGCCCTGTACATGTCCCTTTCATCTTCACGGTCTTCATTAAGCATGATAACCACTTCACCCCGTTTTAAATGTCCTTCTCCTTTTTTAAGGGTTGTGAACGCCTAAAAAATGGCGCTGCAGACGTTATTTAGAGAGCATCTAGCCCCCCTGATACATAACAAACTATTAATACAAAAAAGTAGTTTTTAAACCCAATGGTTCTGGTAAAAAAAGCAGGTAGACTGGGGTGAAAATCATGCCGAGAAAGAGAAAGATCAAGGTTGAGTGGGAAGACACAGAAAAGAAGAAGGGAAGGAAGGCAAAAGCGAAGGTGGTTTTTGAGCCAGAAGAGCCGGAAACCGCTGTTATGGAGGAGGTTGCTGTTGAGGAGCCTGAGGAGGCTTTTGGTGAGGTTGAGGAGGAGAAGGTGGAGGCTCCAAAGGAGGCCCCGCCAAAGAGGGAGGAGGTGAAGGTTCCGACGCCTAAGGGCTGGGATGAAATAAATAAGGAGAAGGAAGAGCTTCTCAAGCTTTACGACGAGGTGGAGACCCTAAGAAGGGAACTCATAAGGAAGGAGGAGGAGATTCTTAAGAAGGCGGAGGAGCATTTCAGGGAGCACCTTCTGAAGCTGGAGAAGGAAAAAGAGGACGTTGATTATGAGCGTAAGAGGCTTGAGAGGGAGGCGGAGGACCTAAAGGCTCGCAGGGAGGACCTTCTTAAAGAGATAAGGGAGCTGGAGGAGGAGAGGAAGAAGTTTTTGAAGTTGAAGGATGAGATTGAAAAGGAGCGCCTCACATTTGAAAGACAGAAGGAGGAGATAGAGAAGGAGAGGGCGGAGCTTGAAAGGAGAAAGTCCATACTGGATGGGAGGGAGGCAACACTCTTTGAGGAGAAGGGAAAGCTCAAGAAGGAGAGGGAGGAGTTTGAGAAGGAAAAGGCTGAGGTGGAGAGGCTTAAGGAGGAGATAGAGAGGGAGAAGGCGGACCTTGAGCGGAGGCGGGAGATTCTGGAGAGGGAGTGGGCAGAGTTCAGAAAGAAGGAGGAGGAGTTCCAGAAGCAGCTGGAGGAGTTTGAGGAGAACTACAGGGAGTACAGGCGGGGTATGATGGAGGTTGAGAAGAAGATGGAGGAGGCCCAGACGCTTCTTGAGGATGTGGAGAGGAGGGAGAAGGCCATAGAGGAGGAGAGGGCAAGGCTGGAGGAGGAGAGGGCGGCTTTGAGAAAGGAGAGGGCAGCCCTTGCGAAGGAGAAGGAGGAGCTGAAGGCAGAGCTTAAGGATATTGAGGCGGAGAAGGCCCTTCTTGAGAGGGAGGAGAGGAGAATTGAGCGTATGAAGGAGTCCCTTCTCTCTGAGAGGGATGAGATCAAGAAGCTCAAGGAGGAACTGGAGGAAAAGGAAAAAGAGCTTGGAGAGCTGGAGTGGAAGCTTGAGGATGAGAGAAGAAACCTCAAAAGGCAGAAGGAGCTCTGGGAGTCAGAGAAGAAGAAGATGATCCCGCTCTCTGAGCATGAGAAGGAGGTTGAGGAGCTTCGCCAGGAGATTGATGATTTGGAGTATGAACTGAAGAAGGCAAGGGAGAGGATAGAGGAGCTTAAGGGAAGGAGGCCACCGGTGGAGGAAGAAGAGGAGATAAGGGTGGAGAAGAGGAGGGTGAAGGTGCCGGTGGAGGAAGAGGAAGAAGAGGAGGAGGAAGAAGAGGAGATCGCCTTCAGACCGAAGAAGAAGGTAAAGAAGAAGGTGGCTGAAGAGGTGGAATACAAGCCAAAACTCGTGAAGTGCCCGAAGTGTGGCACAAAGATCAAGGTTACCTCACCCAAGAGGCCTATAACAGTGGTTTGTCCCAACTGTGGATACAAGGGGATACTGAGAAAGTGATCATGGGGAGAGTTTGAAACTCTCAAGAACGTTCATATACCTGCTGTCCACATGGTACGTTCTGTGGACCTCTCCCCCCTTCCCTCCAATTGCATATATGAGATTTATCTCTATTGTGTAGGGTAGGAATTGATCCCCCACAAAGTGATTTCTCTCTTCATAGAGACCCCCGGGGTCCACCCCCCAAGCCGAGATGTTGAACCTTGCCACCTCGGAACCGGCAGTGGAGACCACTACAGACCCCTCAGCGTAATCCAACTTTCTGTTCCCAGTATTTTTTATCATAAGATTCACGTTGATTATACCGCCCGTGCCCCCCCCTCCAACCGATTCGTGATAAAGTAGGTAAACCACAGCCTCCCTGCGCGGGTAGAGTAAATAGAGGCCGGAAAGAGTAACGATGGCAACAACCAGTAGAATAAGGTAGGGCCGTCCTCTCACCCTCCACCACCTCCTAGGATCTCGCTCCAGAGAATTACCCCCGGTGCTGGAGCGATAACAACCTTCTCACACCCTTTAAGGTTGAGGTCCAGAGGACCCATAATCAGGGAGAGGCTGTGGACAAATCCCTCCGAAGAGACCTTATAGACGTAAAAGCTCCCCTCAGGATTCATTTCAATTCCAGCGCTGTTTATTACCATGTTCATTTGAACCTTAACATTTCTGACCTTCAGTCTGTCCAGAATGATTACGGGAAGCCCCCCGGGGTAGATCTGGACGTCCATACGTATGCTCTTTATTCCCATTCCAACGAGAAAGAGGGACTTGAGCTCAAAGCCCTCCATGTATGGAAGATCCTTCATCTCCATAGCGGCGTATTCTACCCCACTGCTCTTTATGACGTATTTGTTACCCTCATAGTACGTTCTGGTGCTTCCAGCGTTTTCTATGAAGAGCTGATATCTTCCTCTCTGCCCAACACCCCTGCCGTCATAGTTGATATAGAGGTCTATCTCTCTGCCAGTAGTGTTCAGTTGGAAGGTGGGGAATCCCTGCAGTGGGAGGGGTTTTTTGAGGGTGATGTCTGGATTGCTCTTTATGGTGGCGGAGAAGGAGAGGGGGAGATCGTGAAATATTCCATATATCTGGGACCATCTTCCACCCAAAAACTTGGCCAGTTTTATATAAATAAACTCCAGATACTCTGAGGAGGAGTACTCCACCTCTATGTCCTGCTCCATCCTCCCGTAGAATGAGAAGTTTGAGGGGAGGGATGGCATGAAGATCTCTCTCAACGAGGGCTCCTCGCCGAGTTTTCTCAGCCTTGCCAGAACCTCTCCCAGATCAACTGGAGAGCCGTCTGTTTTTGTCACACGGCTTTTCATGGTCGCTATGATCCTCCCACCGATGCTCATATTGGTCGTTATCTCTGCCTCCACCTCCATATTGATGTTGGGTTTGATATCGCTCAGGTAGATTGTGATATCCCTCTTCTGAAACCCCTCTGTTCTAACCAGAAGCCAGGGTTCTTCGGGAGAGTAGTCCGTGAAAGAAAGCATAAATCGGAGGGTCTCTTCTGTGAAAGAAAAAGAGAGGGAGCCGCTTAATGGAAGTCCCCTCAGAAAGACCTTCATGTCTAGCGAAGCCTCGCTCCCCAGCCCACTCTGATATATCCAGACGCCATGAGTCCAGTGAGCGGGCTTAAAAGGGGAGGACCCCAGTCTCTGAAAGTGTAAGAGAAGGTCCGATCCCTCGCCTCCACTGGCCTCCCAGTTCATGTTCATACTCTGGCCTATATAGCCCAGCCTCTCTACCATGGAGCTCAGCGCCCTGTATGTGAGGTTGAGTAGGGTCTCCGTCAGATCCACTAGACTTAAGAGGGCCTCGGCAAGCCCGGTGAAGTTTCCCGTAGTTAAGGATGGAATGGGAAGTTCCACGGATGTCAGGTTGGTTGGAAGGGTCAGGTTTATGAGGTTGGGGAGGGGTTTGAAGGCTCCCTTGAGGGTTAGAGAGGTTTCTTCCTCCACCATGTCTATAAGGAGGTCCCCCGCCCCAGAGCTTTTCAATTCTATTATCGGGTTTTCCCCCCTGATGAACCTCAACGAGTTTATCCTCTGTAGCCTCAGTGATATTTGCCCCTCCTTCCCGCTCTGAACGCTGTTTATGAAGTTGGGAATGGGATAGAAGCGAGGGGTGTACCTATTGGAGTTGCTTAGATATATCTGGAAGGAGTCTACTGGAGAATCAAATAAAACCTCAATACTCCCCTCCTCCTTTCTTATGACACCCTCTCCCACAATCCCCTTGATAATTCCCTCCAGTGCCTCCTCCCCCCTTCTACCCAAAAGGTGTATCTCCTCCACCTTTTCGGAGAGGTGAAGTAGTATGTGGTTCCCGTCTTCATTTTGAAAAATCCTCAACTCCCTCGGGGCCTCCTCAACACTCATTAATGTTTCCCCTCCAGGTATAATGCCCGCTATCTCCAATTTGTCTCTCTCTTCGCTTGTAAGGTGAACGTCAAATCCTTGAGAGAAATTGAGACCACCTTTTACGATACCCTTTAGCTTGATTGAGAGGGTGGCTTTGCTATCCATGCTCCTCTGGTAGACAGATAGGTAGTTTGAGGACGTGGTCAAATAATTGACGTCTCCGGAGGCATAGAACACCTCCCCTACCACTTCATTACCATCCATCTCCAGCCAGCCCCTGTTCTGAGGCAGGTCCGCCACCCCTCTGGGAAGTGCCCTTAAAGCCGCTCCAATCCTGCCAAACCTCTCTGAGATCTTTCCCAGAAAGCCATCCAGTATGCTGCCTATTACGCCCAAAGAGGCATTCATTGGGAAGGTTATGTTGGAGGAGAAGGGGACCCCACCAGTAGTGCTGAGGTGAAGGCGGGTTGGGAGCTCCTTGAGAAGAAGGGTTGTTACAACAGGTGAGCCATCTTTTGGAAGGATCTCCTCATGAAACGCAACTCTTCCAACGGGGGTAGAAGAGGTGTATTTTAGATCAGTGACATTTCTTCCAGAAACGGAATGGTAGTTGAGGTGAATCACAAGTTTGGGTGGGAGGTCTGAGATCTTAGCAACGGCGTATAATTTATCCTCTCTGTCCTCCCGATAGGTGAGGTCTAACCTGCATGGAATACCCAACTCTCCCTCCCCCCCCCCCCCCCATGAGAGATCCGTTATGGGAGAGGTAAGGTCTTTGAAATCTAAGGTTAAGAGCCCAGAGAGGGGTATATGATTATATCCCGTGGAAGGGGTCAGCACCCCAACTAGATGGGTATAACCCTTTATCACCCTCTCCACAATGTTGATCATGGTGACAGATGGTGTTAGACTTTCAAGGTCCTCACTGGTTCTGTACGATATATAATAGGGGCCAGCGACGTCAATGAATGAGAAATTCCCAGAGAAGATGTTTGGGGGGAAGTTGAGAAATCCTCCCTCTCTCAACCTTCCAACGATCCTCTCAGTTGTTATTGTAAGGACCAACCTTCCGGGTGGATGGTCTGGGGAGGCACCTATACACCAGAGATAGTTCTTTCCTGAATATGAGATGGCCTTTACAACGTATATCTGTAATGGGGAATTATTGGGATTCCCCAGCGCCTCCACTTCCATACTAATTGCGAACCTCTCAAAAGTAACACTACCAGGTGTTGGGGGGACAATCGTGGGGCGCTGAAAGGTGACCCTTGCCTGCGTCACACCAAGCCTTACCCTTATATCCCTCCCAAGATCATCTCCCGTGTCCGTTGAGTTGTCCGTGTCAATATAGACCCAGCGGGAGAGGTCAGAATCTGTAAAAAGGACTCTGGGGATAATGGAAGCCAATTTCCAATTTATATGCCCCTCCTGGTAGGTCATAACCCCGAAGTTAAGGCTTCCCTCACTTATGGGTTGAGGAAGGATCCAGTCTAAAAGTGTTGTGTAGTTCGCCCGAGGGTTCTTCTTTATCTCCCCTATTATTAAGGGCTGAGGTAGGTGTGGCAGAGACACCTCCTGTTCCTGAAGCTGATATCCCTGCATGAAATCAGATCCTATGGGATGCTCAATCCAAACCCCCGAGGGCAGGGCCTGTTTTGTATAATTTAATATTTCTGGGGGTTCCATTCTGTTTGAAATCTCCTTCTCCACAGAGGTCATTCTTGAGAAGATGTTGTAATCAGCAGGTTGCCTTATTAGGTCTCCACTCTCTTCCCCTCCACTCTCTTTTATGAGATAAGGAAAAACTAGGGAGAATACCAGGAATGTGATGATCGCCTTCTTCCCCGGGGAGAGTTTATCCATGTTAACCATCTCACATATTATGATGGTGGTATTATTAGTTTTTTCCAGGGTACAGAGGAAAGAGGTTAAAAATAGAACTTTGGTTTTATCTATCTTGTTATGGAAGTACTATCCTCCGCCCCTGCAAAGGTCATACTCTTTGGGGAACACGCCGTTGTATACGGCCAGCCTGCCCTTGCTGCTGCAATCACTCTACGATTTGCTCTTCACGCAGTACCGTGGAAGAAGAATACGGTGGACAGGCACTCCATCACTTTGAAGAGATTCAGGTACTTCTCCAAGGCGATAGAGCTGTTCTCTCCTCCACATCCAGTAAGGATAGAGACCACGTCAACCATCCCCCCAGCCTCTGGGCTGGGCTCCTCTGCCGCTCTAACAGTATCCACCGTGGCAGCTCTTACCCTCTTAAGAGGGGAGGAGGTGCAGGAAGAGATTATAGCAAAGAGATCTTTTGAGGTGGAATGGGAGGTGCAGGGCAGGGCTTCCCCAACGGACACTACGACATCCACACACGGAGGAGGCATTCTTGTATCGGGTAGGCCGGAGGACGGTTTGCTCTGGAGGATTGAAAAGGGGGGGAAGAGATGGTACCTTCACCACATAGACATGCCGGAAATAACTCTTGTTGTGGGATATACCGGAAAGGGATCCTCCACGGCAGCCATGGTGGAGAAGGTGGCCAGATATGTAAAGAGGGATGGATTTGCGAGAGAGATCATTGAGGAGATTGGGAACATTGTTAGGGAATCCCTCAAGGCACTTAAGAGACGTGACCTTGTTGTTCTGGGCGAGTTAATGGAGCAGAATCATAAATACCTCTCAATTCTAGGGGTTAACACCCCGGAATTGCAGAAATTAAAAGATGCTGCTGGCAGGTACGCTCTTGGGGCCAAGATCACTGGTGCGGGCGGCGGGGGAAGCATCATAGCCTTGGTAGAGGATAGAGAGAAGGGGAGGAGAGTTGCTGAATGCATTGAAAAGTTTGGGGGAAAGCCCTATCTAGTTACCGTGGATAGTAAGGGCTTCACTGCGGACATCTATCCTGATAGGTGAATGG
>JAGHBW010000168.1 GCA_021160765.1 Thermoplasmata archaeon | reverse complement strand
TCCACCCATCCGGTGAATATGTTCGCCTTGTTCCATATTGATTGCCCATGTCTGAGAAGTATCAACAGAGACATGTTATCACCTTGGAAGTGGAGATTTTTCAACTGTTTTGTAAGAGGTCCTGTTGAGGAATGGGTATGTGATGTAATAAACACTTAGGGTGAGCATTCCCACTGCAGGATATATTTTGTAATCTGTAGGAAGTATGAGGAATATTATTACCAGCCCTGCCACCACGGCCTTCTGAAGCGATGATGGCCGGGGATACCTCACCCGAGTTGCCATGAGGGGAGAGATCAGAAGGATTAGGGATAACGTCGCCACCCTTCCTATGGTAGAGAAGGGGAAGAGGTGGTGTAGAACCACGAGAAGGCTTAAAACGAAGAGGGCGTTTGCAGGTGCCGGGAGCCCTGAGAACTCCCTTTTGGACCCCTGCCCATTTATAACATCTTTTGCATAACGGATGAGCCTGTAAAGGCTGAAGATGAATAGAAGATAGACCGAGGAGACCACAAGTCCGTTGTAGGGGGAGGCGAAGCTTATAGCTCCCGGGCGGTAGAAGGTAACGTAGATGAGCATTGAGGGTGCAAGGCAGAAGGTTATAATGTCAGAAAGGGAGTCCATTATTACCCCCATATTGCTCTCCACCTTCAACATTCTGGCTATCTGTCCGTCAAGACCGTCAAATAGGAGGCCCAGAACTATAAGACTGCTTATTAGATAAAGAGAGGCAAAGGTTAGGGTCATGTGAATAGCTAGAATTCCTGCAGCAGCGTTGGCCAGGGTGAGGGATAGGGGAAGAAGTCCTCTCACTTAGACCACCTCCGCTATCACTGTACTGGCAGCCTTCACCTTCTCCCTGACATTCACAACTACCCTGATTCTTGGGTGTTGAGGGAGGATCAGGTCCACCCTTGAGCCAAACATTATCATCCCTATCCTCTCCCCTTTCCTAACCCTCTCCCCCTCACCTCTGTATGGAACTATTCTTCTGGCAAAGGCTCCTGCTATCTGTATCATCACCACCTCCCCGTACTGGGTCGTCAGCCTCCAGGTGAGCCTCTCATTTGCATCAGAGTCCTTACTGAAAGCGAAGGTGTGTGCCCCCGGGGTGTATTCCATCTTTCTGATGGTGCCATCCAGGGGGGCCCTGTTCACGTGTACGTCAAAGGGGCTCATGAATATGGATATTCTTATCCTGTTTCCCACTCTCTCCACTGCGGTTATTCTCCCGTCAGCCGGAGAGACTATTCCCTGACCCACCTCTCTTTCAGGATCCCGGAAGAAATATATGACGAAGAGGAAGGGAAGAGTAAGAAGAAGGAGGGAGATGAGGAAAAGCCTATTTCCCAGAATAGGGTGTAAAAGCACCGCGAGAACGGGCAGGAGGATGAGGCTGAAGAGCCAACGGGGGAAGGCCTGAGCTAGCACAGGGGGAGAATTAACACAAAGGTAAAAAATCTGCTGGTGTAATACTTGAACGGTGAATAGAATGGTTGAGAATAAAGTGTTCGTCCTGGGCGAGACAAGGGTTGTTGTAAAGGAAGGGGATATAACGGAAGAGGAAGTGGATGGAATAGTTAATGCTGCAAACAATCACTTCTGGATGGGTGCGGGGGTTGCAGGGGCAATAAAGAGGAAGGGTGGACGTGAGATAGAGAGAGAGGCGGTCTCAAAGGGACCGGTCCCGGTGGGAGAAGCTGTTGTAACAGGTGCTGGGAAGTTGAGGGCTAAATATGTGGTTCACGCCGCTGTAATGGGCCAGGATTTTAAAACAACTGGGAGCCTCGTGCGAAAAGCTGCTTACAGTGCGTTGAAGAGGGCAGAGGAGTATAAGATGGGAAGCCTGGCCTTTCCTGCCCTGGGTTGCGGCGTTGGAAGGCTTCCCTACAGGATTTCAGTTAAAGAGATGTTAGAGGCTCTGAAAGAGTTTGTTGATAAAGGTGGGAAGATTGGGGAGATTAGATTTGTTATGTACGGGGAGGAGGCCCTAAGGGAGGCAATTGAAGCAGTAGAGGAGTTCTTTGAGGCGAAGGATTGAAATTGATAAAGTCTTCTCCCCCCTAGAACCAAAAAACAGGAGGAATTTGCATGCCGGTTAAGAAAAAGAAACTCGCCAAGGAACTTGGGTATGAGAGGACAAGCGGCTGGGGAAAGATAACCCTCAAGAAAAGGAAGGAGATGGAGAGCCTCTCCGAAAGGTACATCCGATTTTTAAGTGAGGTAAAGACGGAGAGGGAGGCAGTAAAATATCTCGTTGAGAGGGCAAAAGAGGCCGGCTTTAAGGACCTTGAGAAGGTGAAGAGCCTGAAACCAGGAGACAGGGTTTATGCGGTTAACAGGGAAAAAAATCTCTATCTTGCCAAAATAGGTGATGGGCCTCTGACCGAGGGTGTCAACATAGTTGCAGCACACCTGGACGCCCCCAGGCTTGATCTTAAGCAGGTACCACTCTATGAGGATTCCACCACGCACCTTGCCCTTTTCAGAACTCATTATTACGGCGGAATAAAGAAATACCAATGGGTTAGCACACCACTTTCCCTTCACGGAAAGGTGATACTTTCGGATGGGAAGGAGGTTGAGATATGTATAGGGGAGGAGGAGGGCGACCCGGTCCTCACGATACCTGACCTCCTCCCGCATTTAGCAAGAAAGAAACAGGGCGAGAGGAAGACAAATGATGCAGTGAAGGGGGAGGAGCTCCAGATACTGGTGGGCTCTGAGCCCGTCAAGGATAAGGGAGTTAAGAAGAAGGTTAAGGAGATGATCCTGAGAATCCTCCATGAAAGGTACGGTATGGTTGAGGAAGATTTCATCTCCGCTGAACTTGAGGCGGTCCCTGCGGGACCTGCCAGGGAGGTGGGGCTTGACCGCTCTATGATTGGGGGATACGGTCAGGATGACAGGATATGCTCATACACAGCCTTTGAAGCGATTCTATCCTCAGAAAAGGGGCGGAGAACACAGGTTGTTGCCCTGGTGGACAAGGAGGAGATAGGATCTGACGGTCCAACAGGTATGAAGTCTAATTTTATAGAGGTCTTCATTGCCGAGATTCTAGCAAAACTTCAGGGTAGGGCCGACTATCGTGAGGCACTGAACACCTTGAGGCGCAGTATGGCCATATCAGCAGATGTGAACGCTGCGGTCAATCCTATATTTAAAGACGTTCACGAAGTCCAGAATGCGGCTCTTCTTGGCCATGGAGTTGTGGTGACCAAGTTTACAGGGTCGGGGGGGAAGTATTCAGCCAATGATGCCACAGCGGAGTTTGTAGGCTACGTTAGAAGGATATTAAACGCCTCATCCATCAC
>JAGHBW010000190.1 GCA_021160765.1 Thermoplasmata archaeon | reverse complement strand
CTCCCCCCCCGGGCTTGTCTCAGTAACGGTGAAGTTGGGCTGAAAGGTGATATTCCCCCCCTTGGATGGGCCAATGTGTATTGAGAGGTGAGACTCCTTGTTTACTGCTATTGTGTACAGCCCTCCAGCCTCCGGCAGGAGGAGGAGGGCAAGGGTGAGGGATAACAGCCAACGCATGAGAGACCATTATTATGAGAGGAAGAAAAACCTTACCCCCAAATGTAATTTATCAGATTCAGATACGGGATGCATGAACGAGTACTCCGTTGTCATGCCCGGAATCCTTGCCTCATCTCTCCCCACAACTAGAGAGTATCTGGAGGAGGTCAGAAGGAAAGAGGGTGTCAGAACGATCATATCACTGACAGAAGATCCTCTTCCTAAGGAGATAAGGAGGGGTTTTCACTACTATCACATCCCCATTGAGGACTTCTCCGTTCCGGAAGAGGGACAGATCTGGGAGTTTCTGGAGGCGATGGAAGAGTCGTTGAAAGAGGGAGGGGTTCTGGTGCACTGCTTCGGGGGAATAGGCAGAACAGGAACAATGCTCGCCATTTATCTCGTCTGGAAGGGGTGGAAGCCGGAGGACGCCATTGAGTATTTGAGGAGCATCCGCTCAGGCTCCGTTTTCACCCCAGCACAGGAGATGCTGGTTTATCACTTTGCTGAGCAAATGAGGATAAGGAAGGATAAAGATTAAAATACTCCTTTCTCTTTTTTATGCGGTGTCTATGGTAGGGGTTGTCCTTCTGGATGATGAGAGGTTCTTACACGATGTTATGAGAAACATCGTGGAGTTCCTGGGCCACAGATTTCTGGGCGGATACACCTCCCTTAGATCATTTCTTGAAAGAGCACCCGAGGGACTGGGGGAGGGGGACCTTATAGTGGTTGACCTGAGCCTTGAGGACTTCTATCCAGAGAGAGACATAGTGTATCTAAAGAAACGCTTCAAGGGGACTAGAGTTTACCTCTTCAGCGGCAGAAGGGATGCAGAGAATATAGCCAGAAGGTGGGGTGCGGATGGGGTTATGCTGAAACCGCTCAGCATTGATGAGATAGGTGCGCACTTGAGGAGGGCTCAGGGCGTGGTATTGGTGGAGGACTCACCATGAAGGTCACCCCCGCAGACCTCCTCTCCGCCCTCAACGCTGCCCTGGGGATCTTAGCGATAATCCTGCTTATACGCTTCTACCCCAACACATCCTACACCATCTTTCTGATACTTGTGGCCGTTTTTGTGGACGGCATGGATGGGATCGTTGCCCGCTACACCGGAACCTCCTCAGAGAGGGGGGCTGTGGTGGACTCTGCGGCGGACTCTGTCTCCTTCTGCCTTGCACCTGCTGCCCTGATCCTCGCTACATATTTCGGCTTCTACAAATTGAACGGTGTGGATGTCGGAAGTGGCCTTGGTACCGCCGTGATGGTCCTATCTGCTCTTACCGCATCCATTTACGCCTGCTGTGGGATATTCAGGCTTTTAAGGTTTGTGAGGAGGGACCTCAAGCTCAAACACTTCCGCGGCCTTTCAACCCCTGCTGGTGCCATAACAGTGATCCTTATAACCAGGGCGTTCCAGGTTCAGGAATCCCCACTTCCCACCAGACTCCTGCCTTTCACGGCCTTCCTCTTCATCATCTCCATATCCCTTCTGATGGTGTCAAACCTCCCCTATCCAAAAATTGGTGGGAGATCAGGGATCGCTCTGGCTGCAGGAGTCTTCATCCCCATGGGCATCTTTTATGTGTTGAGGAGGGGGGGAAATACAAGTTCTGCTTACGGAATATACGCGTTCATGCTCTACTCTGGTCTCGCCCTCATGCTCTCCTACGCCCTCTCGCCCTTCCTCTTTATGCGGAGAAAGAGGCTCAACGGTTAAATAGAGAGGAGAGGATTACCCCCCGGTGAGACGGTGAGCTACATCTCAATTGTGCTCTGTGGAGGTTTTGCCAGGAGAATGTGGCCCCTGACAAAGAACAGGCCGAAGCAGCTCCTCCCCGTGGCTGGCCAGCCCATGCTCATATACACCCTGGAGAAACTCGTTCAGCTGGACGGTTTGGACAGAATCTACCTCTCCATCAACAGCGCCTTTGAGGAGCACTTCAGGGAGTTTCTTAAGGGGTACCGCCCAAAGGTGGAGATTGAGATTGTGGTGGAGCCAACAAGGAGTGAGGAGGAGAAGCTGGGGGCCATAGGAGGACTCAACTTCGTTCTTGAGAGAGTAGGAAGGGATAAGCCAGCCATTGTTGTCGGGGGGGACAACCTCTTTGAGTTCCCCATAAAGAGGCCAGTGGAGATATACGAGAGGTGGGGGGACGACGTCATTGCCCTCTACGACCTGAGGGACAGGGAGAGGGCGAAACTCTACGGCGTCGTTGAGGTGGACGATGAGGGCAGGATCGTAAACTTCGTTGAGAAGCCGGAGGATCCCCCCTCTACACTTGTTGCAACAGCCTTCTACATCTTCTCCCCGGGGACGCTTAAAGACATAAAGGTATATCTGGAGGAGGGGGGGAAGAGGGACGCTCTGGGCCACTTCATTGAGTGGCTGATAAGGAGAAAGGTTGTCAGGGCGTACAGGGTTGAGGGGGAGTGGTTTGATATAGGCTCCTTTGAGTCCCTTAGCGCTGCGGAGAGGTATTTTGCCAGACCAACGGACTGAGGGGTAGAATGCTGGAGACCTACCTCAAATGGTTCACCCTGATTGCCGTCTCACTGGTGGCCGTCTCACCCCTTCTTTACATCCTGTCGGAGAGGATGTCAGATGTGGAGGTGGAGGAGGCTAGAGAAGTACTGAATATGATAAAAGAGGTTATAGAGACCGCATTCTCCGAACAGGGGGAGACTCACGTGGTGCTTAGGTGGGGGGAGGACCTACCAAGGAGTCTGCGGGGTGGGGATGTAGTGATCATGGCCTACCCAGGCTATCTGAAGCTCCTCTCCGCTGGGAGGACGCTCGCAGCGGTGAGTGTGAGGAGTTTTTACACATATCCCTCCCCCTTCCTCCATATAATGGCGTCGGAGGATGACCTCACAGGGGCCCAATGGCACCTTCCACCCCTTCGCCTTGACCCATCCGAGCCAGTTATCATCTCCTCCGTCAGGGTCGGTGATAGAATGGAGGTCTGCCTCTCCACCCCCCTCTCCGAACTCTTCGCACCCCTCTCCTTCTTCAACACCTTTGGACTGGTCACGGGCAGGGAGACGATCCTTCAAAAGGGTGGAGAGGTGCATTTTCAGGCTAAAAGGGATCTGATTGTTGGGAGGGGATACGTGATAGAGTCCTGGAGGGTGGGGGGGAAAGTCTACCACTGCGTGCAGTGGACACCCATAGAGGCCCTGTACGGTCAGGTCCGGAACAAAGTGATGGAGGTGGAGTATTTGAGGATGGAAAAGGGGGATGTGGCCACCCTTACCATCTCCTCCGGCCTCTACACCATAACAGTGGCAAAGAGCGGTTCAACTGGACCCACTCCTGAATGAGCCCATAAGGAGGTACAGATCCGCCCTCTCATCCTCTCCCATATCCACGCCCCACCTCCTCGCCTCGGATTCGCTGAGGTTTGGCAGGACAACCCCAAAGCGAGCCTCCCACCCCCCAGTTCTTTTCAATCCAAGGATCTTTCTGATGGCAGGAACGTTTAGCGATAGGGAGAGGAGAAGGTTTCTGTCGCTCCCCTCAGGCGTCTTCATCCCCCCCTCCACCACCACCGCAACGGTAAGCCAGGTCCCCATCAGGATCTCTCTCTCCAGCTTAGGTGGTGGAGAGGTTGTGGGCCTACTCAGAAGGCGGTCCAGAACCCTCTTTATGCTCTTACCTATCCATTCAAGG
>JAGHBW010000144.1 GCA_021160765.1 Thermoplasmata archaeon | reverse complement strand
TAGTTTATTCTCATCAACACTTTCTATGAACCTCGCAGTATATAAATTAATTAGTGCAATTTTGAAACGTGAAGGGTTGAACGCCTGAAGAGGTGAGGTCAATGAGAGGGTGTAGCGGCTGTGAGGGTGGGAGGTTGGTGCCTGAAAGTGTGCGGGGGATGGCGTTTTTGAGAGGTGAAACCCTGACATCCGTAGATGATGTATGCACATGTGAAAAACAGTGTTTTATATCCCCCTGAAAATACCTTCTGACAGTCCATGTGGCGCAGAAAAACCTTTAATAAGGATTGGGGTATTCAATCCCATATCCCGCTGGTGGTGAGACAAGCGCAGAGTATGTTTTCAATGGAGGGTAAGGAATGGCTAGCGCTGTAGACAAATTGATTCCGAGAGAGATTAAGGAGATGGACCCCCTTATGCTTCTGATAGTTATAGCAGGCGTAGTCCTGATTGTAGCAGGGCTTGTGGCTGCACTGTCAAACGTTATGGGGAACCCAGGAACCTACGAGCCCCAGGGGGTCTGGGAGAAGGCCAAGGCTGATGTTGGCATTGCGAAGCAGGATTCTGACACCATATTCATGCCCAGCATGAACACCAAGATTCCCTGGCCGGATAAACTTTCAGATATAGAGGAGAACTACATTTACGGTACGGACCCCACAAAGCCAGATACTGATGGAGATGGGATGGAGGATGGGTGGGAGGCCTTCTACGGGGTTATCAACCCGATAACGGGACGGCTTACGCTGGATCCAAGCATTCCAGACTGGCGCGAGAACCCCGATGGAGATGGCTTTGACGCCAACGGCAACGGGAAGATAGACAAGAATGAGGAGTACTTCAACCTGAGGGAGTACTGCGGCGGGGCGGAGTACGATTATGAGAAAAATGAGTTTATCAGCGGTCCATTCGCGGGCTTAAGCCCCACAAATCCAGACCATCTTAAGATAATCGCCATGAGGGGCGGATTCCACCTTGTGGGCGACGAGAAGGCTTACGCTCGCTACAACCCCTACATTCCCGGTACGCCGCCGGTGACAACAAACCCCTCCAGATGGGATACTGATGGGGACGGGATGGATGACGGCTGGGAGGTTCATGCTAAGAACTGGATAATGGAGAACCTCTTTACACCGGATGGAAAAATAAGGGTTTACAGTAGTGCTGAAAATGTGACCATAAGAGGGGAGATATCTGGTGCAAAAATAATGAGTGATTACCAGAACATGATCATTGATCCCCTCAGCCCAAAAGATGCTGATGAAGACATAGACGTTAGGTATGTTTACAACAACGACACTGG
The DNA here is from genome assembly GCA_021160765.1 of Thermoplasmata archaeon. Classification (GTDB taxonomy): domain Archaea; phylum Thermoplasmatota; class Penumbrarchaeia; order Penumbrarchaeales; family EX4484-36; genus EX4484-36. The sequence continues at coordinate 4,798 of JAGHBW010000144.1, read as the reverse complement.
TGCCTTTATCTGGCTCTATCAGCCAGATATGCTTACCAATTACCAGGAGTACGTGAACCACACCGTTCCCTATTACTGGGACACGGACAACGATTCATATTATGACTCGCTAACGAAGCAGTTCTACGACATGAGCGACTACCAAGAGGTTTCCATAATATACAACCAGACCGACTCTGCGGTTGACTGGAACGGGGATGGGATCAACGATTACAAGACCTGTCCGTACAAGGCAGATACCGATGGAGATCTTATGCCCGACGGCTGGGAGCTTCTGGTGGGCCTGAACCCGCTCAACGCAACGGACAGGTTCCTGGATCTGGACGGTGACGGTCTCCCCAACATACTTGAGTTCCGATACCCGGCCACAGGGGAGCAGTATTTCACCACGGACCCAAGGGATCCCGATACGGATGATGATGGAATCCCTGACGGCTGGGAGGTCTTCAATGCCCTCCTTCTGAAGGAGGAGAGCACCCCGGACAGGAACCTTGACGAGAGCGATGGGCTCCTTGACGGCCTCTTCAGAATATGGAGCACGAACCCGATGATACCTGACTCCGGAAGGGACTCGGATGTGGTGAACTACACCCTCACACTTTACTACGACGAGGTTCTGAATAAGACGGTTAAAAGGATCTCCTATGTCTCCCAGGAGGATGGGTTAACCAATCTCCAGGAGTACACGGGAACCCCCTTATACCCTGTCTCCACAGACCCCAACAACCCCGATACAGACGGGGATGGGCTCACGGATGGGGAGGAGCTTATGGTGGGCTTCCACGGGGAGCTTATAGGTGAGCAGTACTTCACAAATCCACTCTTCACCACCGTCTACTACACCAACGCAACCCTTGCCGATTCAGATGCTGATTTTGACCCGACGAATGAATCAAGGGTTCTGGATGACTGGGAGGAGACCCACGGGATAACCAAGAAGATGGTGCCACCCAACGGGTTTGACGACGATGGTGATGGTGTTGTGGACAACCCCGAAACCAACGGATACGAATACCTGGTCTTCCCCAAGACAAACGCCACCAACCCTGATACCGACCTTGACGGCCTGCGAGATGTGGACGAGGTATTCGGCATATGGACCGGCGAGTACAGGGAGAAGGACCCAACGTCAGGATTTGGATGGATCAGACCGGATCCGACCAAGAAGGACACGGATACAGATGGGGTGTCGGATAAGGAGGAGGTCATTCGCGTACCCAATTACAAGCCGTGGGTAACTGATCCGATGAACCCCGATACGGATGGGGACCTTATGGAGGACGGTCTGGAGTACACGGTAGACTTCTTCCCATGGGTTGACTGGAACAAGGGAGACAATTACGACGCTGAGGGTGACGGGGACTACTCCGGGCCTAACGATGTCTGGTGCACAATAGACAGAACGAACCCCAGGAAGGCTGACACTGACGGGGATGGAATGCCCGACGGCTGGGAGTACGACCACGGCTATGTGATCGCCGGTCCATCCACAAGGCCCATGATCGCCCGCTACGATCAGCTTCACGGGACAAACTGGGCCAACAGCGTCCCCGATGGGGTTAAGGTGTGGCTTGTGAACCCGCTTATTGGAGAGGACAAATATGACGACCTGGACAACGACGAGCTCACCAACATTGAGGAGTACATGAACGACACAGAACCGCTGAACCCCGATACAGATGGGGACGGAATGCCTGACGGCTGGGAGGTGAAGTACGGTAAGCCTGTGGTCCTGTGGGACAACCACACGCACAAGCATAGAAACATACTGGACCCGACGGATCCAACCGACTGGTGTTATGATCCGGACCACGACGGCTTCACATACGCCTTCTGGACCAAGGGTGGAGAGTATGTTTACTATTACTTCCCCTGGATCAACCTTTACGAGTATCAGTATGGCATTGACACAGATGGAGACGGTATTAATGAGATAACTCTAAATCCGTTCCAGGAGAGCTCAGATGGTGATCCGCTGCCCGACGGGTGGGAGGTGTGGACAAGCGATTTCATCTCCAACGAATCGCATCCTGTACCCTTTGAGGATAACGACTCCCTCCCCGCAGGATGGGAGGCGCTGTTTAACGGAAGCTGGTGGAACAGAGAAGAATGCTACATATACGAGGAGCCACCAGGACCACCGGACCCGTGGAGGAACTCCATAGGGCAGAAGGTATTTGTCCCAAGGGCTGTCAGAGAGGACCTCAAAAATCTGCTGGGGAAACTGGATCCCAATAAGAAGGACACCAACGGTGCACCGCCAAACGATGGAGGCGAGGATCTGGACAGTGATGGATTCACAAATTACGATGAATACATAGGTCATACTGACCCCACGGACAGTACGAGCACACCGGGTTCTCACTCCTCCTCCACCAGGGGTGTGGTGGACAACTCTGAGAAGAACTACGAAGATGAGCAGTTGAAACCCCAGCCTGTGCAGGAGAAGGTGAACGTGGATAAGGAACCGGCCGTTCCTGTGGAGAGGGTCACCCCCGTACCCAGATCCCCTGGGGCGAAGAGAAAATAATCTTTATAACTGCCCCCCTCCCCTTTTTCTCCTTTTTGAGCTTTTTACCTAAACCCTTAAATTGGGGTGGAGTATTTTTCATAGATAGTGAACGGGTGTTGAAGATGGCCACAAAAGACGAGCAGGTTCTTCAGAGGGCCGAGTTGAAGCTGACCGAGGGGAACTTCAAAGGGGCGTACAGGGACTTTAAGAGCCTGACCAAGAAGTTGCCGGAGGAGCCCAGGGTTTTCTTCGGGATGGCTGAGGCGGCACTGGCGCTCCCTGAGGTCTCCGCACAGGAGATACTCCTTTCCTACAAGAAAGCGGTGGAACTGGATCCGGAGAACCCACTTTACCTGACAGGATACGGAAACTACTGCCTTGAGACAGGGATGCTGGACAGGGCGGAGGAGCTCTACAGGAAGGCCGCTGAGGTTGACCCCGACAACGCCACCCAGTACTTTACCGACCTGGCCACGGGACTGTATATAAACGGTATGAAGTTTGTGGGGAGGATCCCGGCTCTTACAAGGGAGGATGTCCTGAGGAGGAGTATAAGGATCTTTTTAGAGGCGCTTGGCCTTAGCTGGGATAGGGCCAAGGAGATCATGGAGGGTGAGTAGTGTATCCTCCATGGGGAGACCCCTTCGGAAGGGAGGAGTACTTAATTGGGCCCTACATCTCCACCCCCGTTTACAGAAGGAGCCCGTTTCACTTCACACCTCAGGAGCTCCATGAGCTGAAGGTGGCAACTGCAATTTTAACTCTGGCCTTTGCCATAGCCTTCACAGGGGGAGTTATTGGTGTGATGCTCCGTCCCGGGGCCTTCCTCCTGAACCTTGTTCTAGCCGCTATAGCGGTGATAACAGCCTTCGCCCTCCACGAGATAGGCCACAAATACGCTGCCATTCATTTCGGATACTGGGCTGAGTTCAACTACTCCATGGGCGGACTGCTCCTCGCCCTATTAGTGAGCCTGGCCGGATTTCTTTTCGCCGCCCCGGGGGCTGTTGTCATCTACGGCTATCCCACAAAAAGGGAGAACGGGATAATATCCGCCGCAGGCCCCACCGTTAATCTCATCCTGGGAATGTTCTTCTTCTCACTCTTTGCAGGCTTTGCTTTCTTCTCCCGCCCCATTGCGTCATTCTTCTGGGTTATCTCAACCATAAACATCTACATTGGGGCGTTCAACATGATCCCCATACCCCCTCTGGATGGCTCCAAGATAATAACCTGGAGCCTCCCGGTCTACCTTATAATGGGGGCACTCTTCGCACTTTTCTTTGTACTCACCACGATGTCTTTCTACGCAGTTTGAAAAAGGAGGGAGTTGTTTGGATGTTAATAGTATCAGAGGGGATTTTCCCCTTTTAACCTGTGAAGATAAGCTGATATACCTTGACACCGCCTGTATGGCGCTGAAGCCCAGGCAGGTTATTGAAGCGGTTGAAGAATACTACCGGGAGTACCCCGGCTGTCACGGGAGGTCCCTTCACAGGATCGCCACCAGGGTGACTGAGATGGTGGAGGAGGTCAGGGAGAAGGTGGCTAAAATGCTGGGTGCGGAAGAGGAGGAGATCCTCTTCACCAGAAACTCCACGGAGGGGCTGAACCTCCTTGCGTGGTCTCTTAGGGTTGAGAGGGGGGGAACAATCCTCGGGACAGACAAGGAGCACAACTCAAACCTGGTACCCTGGCTGTACAAGGCGGAGAGGGAGGGGCTTACGTACCGCTCTGTCCCCTCGGCAGATGACGGCACCTTCTCAATGGAGAATTTCCTGAAGGTGCTTGACCCCTCCGTTAAGCTCGTCTCCATGGTCCACACCTCCAACATGGATGGGACAACAATACCAGCAAGGGAGGTTGTGGAGGCAGCACATGAGAAGGGGGCTCTTGTGATCCTTGATGCTGCACAGAGCGTTCCCCACCGCAGGGTAAACGTAAAGGAGCTTGACGTTGACTTTCTGGTGTTCTCAGGACATAAGATGATGGGTCCACCAGCAACTGGAATTCTTTACGGGAAGAGGGAACTTCTTGAAGAGCTGAACCCCTTCCTTGTTGGAGGGGACACGGTAAGGCACACGGATTACGGCTCCTACGAGCTTCTCCCACCTCCCAACAGGTTTGAGGCGGGGCTTCAGAACTACTCTGGCCTTGCAGGTCTGGGGGCGGCAGTTGACTACCTGACCTCAATACCTGCGGGGGATATAAGGGAGCACGAGGTGAAACTGAACAGGATTATAACTGATGGCATCAGGGAGCTTGATGGTGTGCACATCATAGGTC
>JAGHBW010000092.1 GCA_021160765.1 Thermoplasmata archaeon | reverse complement strand
TTTTTGGTGTCCGCGACCTTTAGAGTGCAACTGGTTAGTCCTAGGGATCGGACATTTCATTGACATCTTCAAACAGCATTTTTCCTTTTTTTCACACATACCCTTATTACCCGATCTCAAGGTGCAGATAGACCCGGGCCAGCCATCCTATGACGAAGGATACACCGGCAACACCCCAGGAGAGAAGTATCATCTCTAGGAAGGTTCTTTTGAAGGAGAGCTCCCTCACAACGGCCATGAAGAAGGTGAAGACGAGGATCACGAAAAAGGCGTCAACCAGGGCCACTCCAAGCGCCACAAGGTAGTTGGAGAGGAGGAAGTAAGGTACGACCAGCACGAAGACAGTGAGGATGTAGGCCAGACCGGTGTAGAGCGCTGCCTTCTTCGCCCTCTCTCCACCAGATTCTGCCTTCTGGGAGAGGTACTCCGAGGAAGCCATTGAGAGTGCGGCGGCCACACCGGTTATGAATCCTGCAGCACCGATGAAGCGGGAGTTCTGCATGGCCAGTGTAAATCCCGCAAGGGCACCGGTTAACTCCACAAGTGCGTCGTTCAGGCCCAGAACTATGGAGCTTATGTATCCCAGCTTCTCCTCATCTATCATATCAATCAGCAGGTTCTCGTGTCTGAACTCGTCCTCCAGGATCTTCCCCGCCTCCGGAACCTCCTCTTCAATCCTCCTGTAGGACTCCTGTGCCATCTCCTCCCCGCCCTCCATCAGTTTGATGGCGAAGGTGACCCCGAAGATCCGGGAGAGCAGGAGGTACTTCCAGATGGTTGCTTTCTTGGGCGGCGTCTCAACCCCTGTGTACTTCTTCCACTTCCTGTAGTGCCCCAGCTCGTCCTTCGCTATCTTCTTCAGGACATCCCTGTTTTTATCCCCCGACCTCTTCGCAAGGGCCATGTATATGTGATATTCGGTGATCTCATTCCTCTGAAAATCCACAATAAGCCTCTTCACCTCCTCTGAAACCTTCATTTGAACACCTCCCTGGTCTCCCGGTACCACAGCAGAAGATCCAGGTGAGAGAGCGGTATCCCAACATACCTGGAGAACTCCCTCATCCTCTCCTCAATCTCAAGATACCTCTTCAGAGACATGCTCCTGGGGACCTCTTCTATCACACCCAGAAGGCTGAGGTTCTTCAATATGTGCCTGTCCAGTATGGATAGGTCCTCCCCGAGCCCCACGTTCCTCAGGAAATGGCTCCCCTCCTTCATACCGTACCCTTCAACCCTCCTCACTAGTTCTTCCCTCATCCTGAAGGGATCCTTAAACTCCTCAAGGAATCCCCTTATCCCCCCGGGGTGCTTTAAGATCCACCTGGAGGAGACAACTCTTCTCGCTTTGGTGTACTTGAACCTGACCCCCTGAAGATGCCTCAGAACCTCACTGTAGTCGCCATTGAAAAGTGCACCGCTCTCTTTAAGGGAGGTGACCGCCCTCCAGCACACCCGAGCCTTTGACTGGGGTGTCAGAAGGCAGAAGACGAGTTCTGAATAGAGATCCTCCTCCACCCCCTCCCTCCACAGCCTCCTGAAGTCCGCTATTCTCCCCTCTATTTCACCCCTCACGTCCTTGTAGAGGCTCTTCAGCCTTTCCACCTCTTCAGGGCAGTACTCTCTCAACCTCACGGCTCAACCACTCCAGAAACTCTCTGTCCACCTCTGTGAATGCGGAGAGGGTGTGCGAGTCAATGTCTATCTCCCCCAGAACCTCTTCCCCCCTCATGATGGGAACAACGATCTCGGAGAGCACCTTTAAAGAACAGGCCAGGTAGTTCTCCTCCCCCCTCACATCCTGGACCACCACAGTGTCCTTCCTCTCCGCCGCCTGACCGCACACACCCCTCCCGAAGGGGATTCTAACATGCTCTGTGGGCTCACCCCTGTAGGGGCCTAGAACAAGCAGACCAGGTCTCTCCACAAGGTAGAAGCCAACCCAGTCGTAGTGGGGCACCTCACCCTTCAGAAGTTCTGTGATTGCGTCAAGCTTCTCCCTCCACCCCACCTCCCTCTTAAGGATCTCCTCTGCCATCTTCCTCAGCCTGCTGAAGTTCACCATAATCTCACCCTTTTATGAAGGAGAGCACCTGAGCCCTCACCTCTCTTAGATACTCCTCATCAACATCCGTGAGAAGCTCCCCCTCTCCCCTATCCGTTCTTAAAAGTCCACTGTCAGATCCCAGAAACATCCCCTCGCTCAGAACACCCTTGATCCTCCTTGGAGGAAGAAGTGAGACAGCGTATCTTTCTCCCTCCTCCACCCCCTTCACATTGGTTATAACGGTTATCGCCCTCCCACAAGAGACCTTGCATAAAGTAAGCTCCCTGTCCTCAGGGTGGTGAGTGGCGCTCAAAACCCGTCCGGCACGTATGTCCACCGCGTATGCTGGCTCGGATATCTCCCCCAGCATAAGTCTGGAGGGAAGGTTGTAAAGAACGTTTAGTGAGAACCTTATGCGTGATATCTGCTCCTCCACCCTCTCCCTCTCTTCCCTCTTTGAACCTTCAAGAAACCTCTCCGCCCACCCCTCACCACCAAGGGTGCTCAGTATCTCCACAGCTCCCTTCTGAAGCTCCTTCATGAGGTCTGATGAGGCGAGCTCTCTTGCGGGAAGGTAGGAGTATTTTACTGACTGAAGGGCAGATGAGACCCTTTTTAAGGCTGTGAGGGCACCTCTCCTGTCCCACTGCCCGGGAAGTTTAGCGTTCAGGAGGGTGTTCTCAAGGTACTTCAGCGTCTTCTCAGCAAGGAGTATCCTGAAGTCCCGCGTGGTATCCCACATGTATTCTTCTCAAATCCCACCCTTTTATATAAACAAAACTGATTTCTCCTCCATGCCCCCCCCGGGGGGAATGTCAGGGAGCGGTGTTTTTTCAATGGAAGGATTATTTCGGATTTCCAGGCTTCAGATAGGCTTCAATATCTCCCTTCACCCTTTTGAAATCGTTTAACGTACCTGTGTCAACTCTGTCGATGTTGTTCTTCTGCATATATAGAATCACGCTGTCACATAGAGAAATTATGCTTTCAAGGAATTCATTTATGTCAATGGAATAAAGGTGTTTCCCAATAGGATGGTGGAGTAGATCTTCCATTCTGATGAATACTGTTCCATTCTTCATCTTCATCTCCCAGTAGATGTAAAGTGAGGGAGAGGAGCAAAGCGACGAAGCATTCCGCCCTGAAAATCAGGTAATCATCGTATAATACATTCGCTGACATATTTTTCCACCCTCTCTTTTAT
>JAGHBW010000139.1 GCA_021160765.1 Thermoplasmata archaeon | reverse complement strand
TATATAATCTTTTTGTTTCGCACTTTGGATATCGGGGTGTTTCACCCGTTGTGGTTGGGCTCGTAGGGGTTGAACGCTGGATCTCCGTGGAGGTTGAACTCCTCCAATGTGTCTGCGTTCTCGTCCCCAGCGCTGAAATCTGTTGTCAGTGAGTAGAGGTTCTTGGCGTTCATAAGGGCCTCTCCAACGGTGAGGTCCCCCACACCCTCAAAGATAAGCCCGCCCTCTCTGTTGTAGACGTATCCCGTCAGGTATCCGTAGAAGAGAAGGCCAAGATACGCTCCAAACTCCTCACCTCCCCCCTTGTCAAAGGGGTTGTAGGCCAGAGCCCCCCAGGAGAGGCGAGAGGCCCCCACATAGGTGTTCATCCCGCTGTGCAGAAATGCCAGCGATACAGCGTTGTAGGGCTGAATACCGTCTATCTTTCCCGTAACACATGAGGAGCCAAATATCACAGAGGGGCCGAAGTTCATGTCAATCACGTTGGCCACATAGAAGGCACCCCCAACCGCTGTGGGCTTATGTCCCGGGGGTACAAACCAGTAGAAGAAGCCGTGGGCACAGAAATAGATGAAGTTGGACTTCTCGTAGATCTCCCTTGAGAGCCTGCTGTCAGACAGGGCGACATCGTGATAGCTGTCAACCGCAAATCCCGCCTCATGGAAGGATTTGTCCAACTTCTCTGTCACAGTTTTGGATGAACCCACAGGGATCTTTGAACCGAAGGTGTTCATTGCTGAGTCTTTCCAATCCCTCCCCCTGATCCCCTGGAAGGATCCAATTATCCTGTAGTAGAACGCAACCCTCCCAACAAGTGCGGAGACGTCCTGGGCGTCCCAGCCGTCAACCCTTCCCACCGCCAGCTCTCCTGTGGGCTTCTTTCCACCAACGTCCCAGGGAGGGGAGGCAGGATCTGCATCTATAGAGGAGTAAAAGAGGTCTCCCGCAATGCCGTACCCCTCCTGCTGTTCGGCCCCCTGGCTCCTTGCTGGATAGTAGTACATGGGTATCATGTTTGTGTCCGCCACAATACCGAGATACATAACCTGATCCCTTGAGGAATAGGCCCTTGCAAGGTCCTCCAAGGAGGCGTTTTTCAATCCTGCCAGTCCTTTAAGAAGTTCGTTCAGCCTCTCCTTGATCTTCACCGCTATGCTGTTGGATATGTTCAGGAGTCCGGAGACGTGGGTTCGGTCCTTCTCCGGGTAGGCGTTAAGAGTCTCCGACGGGTCCCCGCAGAACCTCTGGGAGATCAGAGGCTCCTGGTAGATGGTGAAGTAATCCTCCGCCAGCACAATCCCTCTGTGGTGTACCGCCAGGTACGGGGCGATGGAGGAGATGTTGTGCATGAGGGGGTAGTTTGGTCTGTCCAGCCTCTCCAAGGTGACGTCTATTTTATATGTGGTCTTGGGTGGGTTCTGATCTGAGGGGGTATAATGCAATGTGGCCATTATCTCCACCGTGTGGTTCCCCTCCGCGTTGTATATCGGCTCCTCCCCGTAGGCCCAGCCTTCAGTGGCCCATCCAGAGGCATCCCTCAGCGTCTTATACGCAAGGGATGGGATGAAGAACTCAAGGTGATCCTCCTTGGAATCCTTGTCGTTTATGAGGACACCGTCGGAGTCAGCATCGTATCCGAAATAAACGTAACACCTCTGGCCATCATCCTCTGGGCTTCTTCCGGGGATGGGGCTCTCAGTAAATCGGATCTTCCCTGAGAGCTTTACGTTCACCCACTTCCACCCATCGGGAATGGTAAGATGGTGCTTGGGTGCATTGGGGTTGAGGGATGGGTCCGAGGTTGACCCGGTATCCTGGGACTCAACTGTACCCTCAAAGTGGAAGGTTTTCCTCTCAAGGACCTTCGGGTGGTCCACATCCCTGGGGCTGGCCAATGCAATGTATTCCGGTTCTCCCTTCAATCTGTCCGAGAAGATGCTCTTCAGCGTCCCATCCCTGGAGGGGGAGCCAAGGGCAAGCAGTTCGTGGGCGGTCTCACTCTCCCCAATCCTTATGTATTTCATTGTAGGCTCAACGTCCCCGCAGATGATGACGTACTTCACACCCAGAGCTTCCAGGACATCCATCACATCACTGTCCATAGTCCTTGTAACGATAACCGGTATGTTGAGGTAGGAGGCTATTGGAACAGTATTCAGCGCCATGGTGTACCCTTTAAGGCTCTTCTCAACAATTATTGCCCCATCGCTCTTCACCCACAGGGAACGGGCGATCTGAAGTGATGCTGACTTCACGCAGACCCCGGGGAAGGTAAGGCTAGTCTCGGCACCAGCGTCCTTAAGGATGGAGATCTCACCAGCTGAGAAGTCCCCCACAAGCATCGCTCTCTTCTCAGGATAGCTCTTTATGAAGTTCAGAACGGACTTTGATATCCCACCCTCCTGCGTCTCCGGGTTTAAACCTGCAACCAGGAGAGGCTTCTCAACCACCTCATCCCCCTTGTAATATATCGCCGCAGGCGTCGCAACCAGAGCGAAGAACGGTGAGTCGTAGTCCACTATCACCATGTCGTAGGGAGCAGGCCGCCTGACAGATTCTGTAGCGAGAAGATCGTCTATTGTAGCCCTCTCCACCTCCCTCCTCTCCCCTCCCCTCATCATTAGGTAGATAAGGGCGCCTGCAAGGATTATCACCACAGTCAAAACTGCAATTCCCTTCCGGGAGATCTTGAGCATTTTGACCACCGCCAGTACACCTAATTAAATGATGGGCCATATATTTTTCCTTCACTTTCCAATCCGGAACCATATATTATTAATATTTTGGTTCTTAGAGAACATCCATGCACCGCCTTCTCCCCCTCCTGACCGTCCTTCTTTTTCTCCCCTTCCCCTCCGCAGGGGGGGAGGTGGATAGCGGTGGGAGGACTGACAGGGAGGTTCTTGAGGTCCTCAAAGGAGAGGATTACTACACACGAGCGGCCTTTGGAGATGTCTATCCCCTCCACCCCGGGGGTGAGGCGGTGGTAGTAGGGAGGGATCAGAAGGTTAGCATTCTCTACGGCTCCTGGCCATATTTTGAAAGGTTGGTGGCCTTTGAAGATAAATGGTTTTTAATGACCGTGGCCGTTGGGGACCTCCTCCCAGAGTACCCAGGGGAGGAGATCGTTGTTGGGGGGTGGTCAGAGGTGGTCACCCTCATATGGTGGGACGGTGGATTTCACCATAAGAGTCTCTACAACTACAGGGATTGGATATATGACATAGAGATAGGAGATGTGGATCCAAGGTATCCTGGGGAGGAGATACTGGTTGTGGGAGAAACCGGTGAGGCAACCCTCCTTCACAGAACCAACGGTATGAACTTCTCCGCCGAGGTGGTTCACAAGGACCCATACCT